>CALLLZ010000413.1 GCA_938008005.1 uncultured Marinicella sp.
GAACATCAAATCAATGGTGTAGTTATTATCAGTGGTGATACCCACTGGGGCGAACTGTCTAAAGTAGAATTGGAATTAGATGAAAATGCTTTTGTTAAGACTTACCCGTTATGGGAAATTACCAGTTCGGGTTTATCAGAAGAATGGAAAGATGTCAGTCCAAACAAGTATCGTGTGAATGGTTATACAGCCGAGGTGAACTACGGCTTCATTGAAATTGATTGGCAACAAGATGACCCAATGATTCACATGGGCTTACGAAACCTTCAAGGACATAAGGTGAACAGTGTTGAATTGAAGTTATCAGCGATCAGTCCATTTCATTAACTGCTCTGTTACTGACCGTTGGGTTAATATGAACAAGATGGTTAAAGTAATATCTTAGTTTGTGTTTCAATACTTAGTAAGCTAAACGGCTAGCCAAATACAGTTAGTAAGTTATGTAACTTCGACTAAGGTATGTAATTGAGTTCACACATACAGTGAGCCATTTGTTGAACTTCGCCCGGTTTAGCATCTAACAATAAAGACAATTCTGCAGTAAATGGTTGCAGCAGTTTTTGTAGTTTCAAGGTATTGTTGTTGCCAGATATATCAATGTGCTCACTGGCTTTGGCCATTAAGTCAACGAACAGTTGTTCAGTGAAACCCAGGCTTTCTTCAACCCATGCCAATTGATATTCATTACTTAAATTGGCCAGTTCAGCGGCATCTTCAATTGCCTGTTGGAGCCCGCCTAAGTTATCTACCAAGCCCAAATCATGAGCTTGTTTGGCAGTCCAGACTCGCCCTCGAGCTATGCGGTCTACCATTTCAACATCTAAATTTCGAGCTGCTGCCACCGAAGTGATGAACTGTTGGTAGCCGTATTCGATATTGCTTTGAATTAAATCAGCAAACTCAGGATCTAAACCTTTATCAGCATTAAAAGCGCCAATCCATTTGGTGGTACCTACACCATCGGTACTGATTCCTAGCTTGTTGAACAGCTCTGGATATGTCATTATCAAGCCATATATTCCGATTGAGCCAGTTATGGTAGCCTCATCGGCCCAAATACTGTCAGCTGTCATCGAAATCCAATACCCGCCTGAAGCAGCCACATTGCCCATTGAGACGACCACTGGTTTACCGGCCACTTTTAAAGCATCCACTTGACGCCTGATTTGTTCAGATGGATAAACGCCACCCCCCGGGCTGTTGACCCGCAAAACCACAGCTTTTACTGATTTATCCAGTCTGGCTTGTTCTAACAGGGCACTGGTTGAAGCGCCGCCGATGGTGCCTGGAGATTGCTCTCCGCCCAGAATACTGCCTTCGGCCACTACCACTGCGATTTGCTTTGAGTTGTTGGTTATTTTGGGTATTTTTATACGCAAGTAATCTTCAAAGTTGATGCCACGAAAATGATTGTCATCATCATCAAACGAACTGACTTCAGCAATCCGTTTATGCATGAAACTTTGTTTCATAATGCGATCGACCAAACCAGAATCTACCGCCATATCAGCAACAGAACCTTTATTTTCCATCAGTCTTTTGGCCTGTTGATCTACGATTTCTTTAATGGCCTCAACAGTTAAACCACGTCTTTTTGCTACCCCAGTTAAGTAGGTTTGCCACAGGTCATTCATGAAATGTAAGCCCGCCTCTTTGGCTTCTTGTGACATGTCATTACGAACATAAGGTTCGGCGGCTGATTTATACTCACCTACTTTGAACAAATGGACGTCCACACCCAACTTATCTAAGCCATCTTTAAAGTAATTGCGGTATGAACCAAAGCCTTGTAAAAATAAAAAGCCCTGAGGGTCCATCAGAACTTCATCTGCTAAACTTGCAAAATAATATTGGGCTTGGGATAGATTGGTTGCCATCGCAATGACAGGTTTGTTCGACTTGGCTCGAAATTGGTCAATGGCGTATTCAATTTCACGTAAATTAGCTAAGCCAGCACCCCACATATAATCAGGGTTCAACACCAAAGCACTGATTTTTGAATCTTCAGTTGCCAGCTCAATGGCCAATAATAAATCACGCATGCGAGTTTCTGGGATGTCAGTGCCGCGGATGTTATCGATTGCTTGAGATGTGGGGTCGCCACTGTATTGATCAACCACATAGCCTTTAGGTGCTAAAACCAATGCAGTTTGGTCTTTGATAGATATGGTTTGGCCGCCAAAAATAAAGTATAGAATAACCAAAAAAATCAACAGCAGCAGTAGATGTCGGGTGAAATTAGCGACCAAGATAAATGGCTTGGTAAAAAAATTAAATAGATTGCTCATGGCTGTTGATTATTTGTGGTTGTTTGGTTGATTGTTATCATAATAAATACATTTTAGCAGTTGAGGCGTGTTGGGCATGTCACTATAGTCATGAATTTAATCAGATTCAAATGCTGTACTTGCCACAGCCGATGCAAAAGACCATAATTATAGGCTTATTGATTCCAATTAAATAGTATGAAACTCATTCAAACACACAAACCAACTTTTTTAAGCTTTGTAGGCCTGTTTTTGTTCTCTTTGAACGTTAACAGCGAAGTCAGTTCAAATTATTTAAATCAAAAAGCCGCATGGGATCAACATCAAAAGATGCGAAAAAACACCACTTTAAAGGGTGTAACTTGGCGGAATGTTGGCCCTGTGGTACAAGGCGGTCGTGCTGTGGATGTGCTTAGGCCAACTGATCAACCACATGTTATATATGTAGGCTATGCTTCAGGTGGTGTATGGAAAAGTGATAATAATGGCATCACTTTTAGACCATTAACCGATCATCTGCCCAGTCAAATTGTCGGCTCCTTGGCGATTGACCCCAATGATTCCAATGTATTGTGGTTGGGTACGGGAGAAAATAATTCTTCCAGATCCTCTTATGGTGGCATGGGCGTTTTTAAATCAATTGATGGCGGAAATTCCTGGAGTCATGTTGGATTGGGTAATACCGATCGGATCGGAAGAATATTGGTTGACCCCACAAATTCGGACCATGTTTATGTAGCGGCTCTTGGAAAATTGTATTCCAAGGGTGGTGATCGTGGCTTATACCGAACCACTGACGGTGGTAAAAATTGGGATACTTTGATTGAAGGTAAAGACTGGACTGGTTTTATTGACGTGGCTCGTTCACCCAACGGTGTGATGTATGCTGCAGCCTGGGACCGATCCAGGTCGGCTTGGAATTTTGTTGAAGGTGGCGATGGCAGTGCCATCTATCGCAGCAAGGATAATGGTGACTCATGGCAGAAGTTGACAAACGGTTTACCACAAGGCAAGTACACGGGTCGAATGGGTTTAACGACATCAGTCAGTAACCCTGACAGCCTATATGTTTCAGTCGATAACCAAACGCCATTGCCAGAAAGCCAATGGGATTTAGGTGACAGTGCAGTGACGGTTAAAAGATTAAAAAACATGAATAAGGAAACTTTTCTACAGCAAGACCTCAAAGCCATTGAAAGTTTTTTGCGTGATAACAACTTTCCACCAGAAATGAAAGCAGAGGCCCTGATTGAACAAGTTAAGAACGATGAAATGAGCCCTCAGGAGCTGGTGACTAAATTGGCTGATGATAATGACAACTTGTTCAATGTTGATATTAAATCTTTGGAAGTTTATCGTTCCGATGATGGTGGAGATAGTTTTTATCGAACCCATACAGAAGATATACAACAAGTGGTATTTTCCTATGGTTATTATTTTGGACAAATTAAGGTTGATCCACAAGATGTAGACACGGTTTATGCCACGGGTGTTCCATTTATAAAATCTACCGATGGCGGTAAAACTTGGAACGGCGCTTGGGAGTCAACAGTGCACGCAGACATTCAAGCGATTTGGGTTAATCCGAAGTACAGCAATCACATCATGATAGGTAATGATGGTGGTGTAGATGAAAGTTTTGATGGTGGAGCAACCTGGCGAAAAGTTGATAAACAACCAGTAGGACAGTTCTATACCATCGCGGTTGATTTGGCCAACCCTTACAATATTTATGGTGGTTTACAGGACAACGGTACCCTCAAAGGTTCCAGTGGTAATTTGTGGCATAACAACCAATACCAAGGTAAGGATTGGCAACGGATTTTTGGTGGTGATGGGATGCATGTCAACATTGATGATGATGAAAAATTGACTTACGTGGGTTTTCAATTTGGAAACTCATTTCGGTTGAGCTCAGCAGCCCCTAAAAAAATCACCCCACCCACTTATGTAGGCGAAGAGTCGTTGCGAAAAAACTGGAATACACCGGTGATGATTTCAACTCATAACAAAGATATTTTGTATTTTGCTGGTCATCAAGTCTATCGCAGCATGAACAAAGGCGATGATTGGACTGCCATAAGTGAAGACCTCACCGAATCAAAGAAGAAAGGTGATGTGCCTTTTGCTACTGCAACCAGTTTATCAGAGTCACCATTAAAATTTGGTCTACTTTGGGTGGGTACAGATGATGGGTTGGTTTGGGTCACTGATGATGGTGGCAACCAGTGGAAAAAAGTCAGCAAACCACTGCCCCGCGAAACCAAAGGTAAATGGGTCAGCCGAGTGAGTGCCTCGCCGCATAAGGAACAGCGTGCTTGGTTGGCGATCAACAATTACCGGAATGATGACATCAAGCCTTACCTTTATAAAACCGAGAACTTAGGTAAAAAGTGGCGTAATATGGCCAAAGGATTACCGAACGAAACCATTAATGTGGTTAAAGAAGACCCAAAAAATGAAGACATCGTTTACGTGGGTACTGATAAAGGCATTTATGTATCTACCAATCAAGGGCAGGATTGGCAGATGCTGGGTGATCAACTACCCACCGTCCCTGTACATGATTTAATTGTTCATCCACGTGAAAATGAGCTGGTGTTAGGAACTCATGGCCGCAGTGTTTTCGTGGCGAATATTGACCCTTTACAAACAATGACCAAAGAAATTCAAGATGCTGATTTGCATGTGTATGATATCAAGGAAATTAAGGAGAAAGGTAACTGGGACAGTAAACCATTCCGTTGGAGTTATAACGATGATCGAGCAGATCAACAAAATGTTTATATTTGGGCTAAAACAGCAGGCGGTGCAGAACTCACCATCACTGATGAAGCTGGTTCCGTTTATCAAACCCAACGAATCAATTTAGACAGCGGATTAAATCAATGGTTATGGGATTATAAAATCGACATAAATGCAGCCATTAAAGCCGAAGCCATGTTCAATGACAAAGCAGAGCTTACAGCCGCTGAAACTGAAAATATGCCCTTAAACAAATCAAAGACACCCTACTCAGAGTCAAAACGTTTGGAACACGCTGACTATATTGAGGCTGGCGAATACAAATTGGTTGTTAGGCAGGGTGAGTATGAACACAGTATTGGTTTTACGGTTAAGTGATTAGATTTCATGTCTGAGCAGCTCACCAGGCCACCGTTTTGGCCTCATTTACCCGCGTGGTTGGTTTTTGCATTGTGTTGGTTGTTGGCGCATTTGCCCTATCGTTTGCTGTTATCAATCGGTCGTGGTATCGGATGGTTGTTCAAAATACTGTTCAAGTCACGACTTAAGGTGATTGAAAAAAACATCCAAAGTTGTTTTCCTGAATTAGATGTGATCGAACAGCAAATTTTGATTAAAAAAAACTACCGCGAAACAGGTATGATGGTCAGTCAAACGCTGCGTACTTTTTTAAACCGCTCGTCAAAACCATTCAAAGACCTGAAAATTGAAGGGGAAGAACACCTGCAGAAAGCATTGGCAGCCAAACGAGGCGTGTTACTGGTATCCGGTCACTTCACTGGTTTGGATGTGGGTGGGCGTGCCATTTGTGAGCGATTTCCTATAGCGGGCGTTTATCGACCGCATAAAAACGAGGTGCAAGAATACATTGTTAAAAAAGCGCGCTTAAACTATGCAGATGTGATGTTCAGTCGTGATGAGCTTAAGGGTATGGTAAAGTATTTAAAATCAGGTGGTGTGCTTTGGTATGCCCCGGATCAGGATTATCGTCGTGGCCAATCTGTATTTGTTAATTTTTTTGGAGTCCAAGCTTCAACCATCACTGCTACCCACCAATTGGCCAGGATTTCAGGTTGCCAAGTGATGTTTTATGCCGTTAAAAGAACCAGTCAATACCCATACTATCAACTCAGTGTTTCAGCGCCATTGACTGACTTTCCAAGTAAAGATGTGCAAGTTGATACCCAAAGAGTCAATGGTGAGATTGAAAGAATGGTTAAACAGGCACCGGAACAATACCTGTGGTTACATAAACGTTTTAAAACTCGGCCTGAAGGTGAAGACAGGTTTTATTGATTTTATGGTTTATCTACCACTAAAAAACAAAACCTCTCATCCGTCATCCCAGCCGAGCAGGTAGGCGAGAGCAGGGACCTAGGCACGCGATTTTTCAGATAAGCCATGAATCAAATAATTTCAAAATACAAGTCTTTCCACATCGGGTTTGACTCTTCAATCAACTCAACCTTCCAACTCCTGTTCCACCGCTTGAGAAGTTTTTCTCTGGTAATGGCACTGATGGAATCTGAACATTGTTCATAATAAACCAGTCTATGAATTCCATGTGTACTGGTAAACCCCTTCACAAGGTTGTTCTTATGTTGCCATGCTCTTTGGATTAAATCCGATGAAACGCCCATATACAAAGTACCGTTTTTCTTTGTGGCCATGATGTAAACATAAAATTCCTTTTCCATGGTGCTCTTAATTAGTTGGTTATTCAAATATAAACTTTAGGTATCTGTATTTAATTTTTCTATCAAGGTTTTCTTAATAGTGTGTCAATTTTTTATTATGGAATGAATTTTTAGTTGACTGTAAATCTTTAAGGTCGCTTGCCTGGATCCCTGCGCTCGCTTACCGGCTCGGCTGGGATGACAGGAAAAATTTGGTTGGGATGACGGATTAGTTTAGTGTTAATTTTGGCCTCAAGTATTAGATGTTATTATGTATTGTATGAAAAGTTATTTTTTAGAAAATCTTCAAAACCGACCTCTAATAGAGGTTGCTCTAAATAATATATTGCCTGGACAATCTAATTCCATGGTTGTTTAAAGTTGACAATGATGTTTGTGCTTACTTCAGTATTGAAAATGAGCCAGGCCAGTTAAGCATTGCTGCAGATATCAGTGGCAGGCACTTTGAGAAAGATGATGAGGTTGTTAGTATATTGAAAAAATTGCAGACAGCGGTCGGTGGTGAAATTCGAAGTGACCTGTAACAAGGCTTTGTCCGACATAAGAGTATTGTTCGTTAATTCAGTCTAACCAACAAACACTTTATATTCATTCATCTACCCCCATGATAAGTTCATTGTTCAACCATTGTTTTTTATGAAAATCCCACATTTAGACCCTGAGTACGCACGTCGTCGGATGCGGCAATGGCCCAAGGCATTTCGGATCAGCTTGATATTTTTGGCAGTGATTTGGTGTTTATTTCTATTGGCTCAAGTACTGCCATTGACACAGTTTGGTACCAAGCCTCGTAGTTTCGAAGGTTTGTTGGGGATCGTGACTATGCCCTTTATTCACAGTGGTTGGCCACATCTAATTGATAACAGTTTACCTATGTTTTTAGCGATGGTGGCTTTATATGGTAATTATCCTAAGGTGGCGAGTAAAACGGTGGTTTACAGTATTTTGCTCACAGGTACATTGGTTTGGTTGTTTGGAAGAGAAGTTAATCATATCGGTTCCAGTGGTTTATTCTATGCTTTACTTAGTTACTTATTTGTCAGTGGTTTTCTGAAAAAGGATTTACAGTCGATTGGTATTTCGATCGCCATTGCATTCATGTATGGTTATATGATTTGGGGTATTTTCCCAGGTCGTGCCGGCATTTCATGGGAGTCACATATGTTTGGCTTTTTAACAGGTGTATTTTTGGCGTATAACACCAAAGACATTGATCGACCTGTGCTTAAAAATTGGCGACTGGATGATGACCTTGATGAGTACTATGGGGATTAGTGTCTCGGATTATTATTAGACGATAAAAAAGCCAGCACTTGGTCAAGTACTGGCTTTGACTGGTTTTTATTTAATTACTCAATCACTGCTTTTTTGGTCAGTTGCTGCTCTAGACGTTTGATTGTTGTCATGATTCGATTTTGGGCCTTTTGATCAAGTGTTGATTTAGGTGCTGACTTAAGTCTGTTCTTATCTAATAGTTTGTTCAACCCTGATGCGACCTTGTTTGAACTTGTTGTTGATTTTGACGGACCAGTGGCAGTGTCAACGAAAGTTTTACTGGCAGATCTGAAGCCGCGAACCGGAAATCCGTTTAGGCTTAAATCAGGCGAATTACCGACTTCATAAGAAAAGGCTTCACCGTCGAATTGATTGGTGCCTGTTTTTAGATAATATGCCAAATAGTAGTCAGCGTCATCTCTGACCACAGCGATCAGTTCATCATTTACAGTGTCATAAGCTGCAGCCAAATCGTTATTGTTCAAAGCATAGTTAGTGCAGTTGTTATAGCTGGTATTTTCTGAGCGACAACCGGTAGCTAAATAGTCACCATCGAAGGTTTCTGTTTGTTCAAAAATCAGTACATCTGCAAAGAAAGGATAGTTATCACTGAATTCAGACACATCATAAACCACTTGCCATTCACCACGCATTTTCTGTAATTGGTCACCTAAAAAGAAGTTGAAACGTTCGATAAAGGTTGTTTGGCCTAGTAAGCTGATGTTGGCTGTGGTTTCAGTTAAAAACTCTATTTGTACTTTTCCAAGGTTACTAACAAATGTATTATTGGGTGAGTATACACATCCGAGGCAAGAGCCGTCTTCACTGATGAAGATGTCACCTTCGAAAAAAGAGTTACCATCCAGAAAGCCTGAAGTGGTGTACCAATAAGGGAATCCTGCATCATCATAGAAATAAAATATGCCAGAGAAGAAGTTGTCTTGAATCTCGAAACTGAAACCAGTGCCTGGCTCGTCAGCATCCCAGTACAATCCGGACTCTGGTGTAAATGACCAGCTGGGCAAGCTGATAAGCATTAAGCTCATTAAAACTATAATTTTTTTCATAAAATATCTCCGCAGAGTGTGTAATGATTGATATATTACCTATCTTGAATGAATATGAAATGAATATTTCTTGAACCAAATATGAATGGAACAGAATACCTAAAAATTTTCGATGTCAGAAAGCCTAGAGTTTTTATTGTACTTACAAAGCCAACCCGGTTGGTGAGCGAAGCGAATCAGAGCGGTTGCGCGCGAGAAACTAATCTATTCTCGCCGTGGTCGCTTTTATTTTTGTTGTTAGTAAAAAAAATAAAAAAAGACCCAAGAGGATTCTGCTGTGATTGATATCGGTGCCAATTTAACCCATGACAGTTTTGATAAAGATCGTGATGAGGTAATCAAACAGGCCAGAACAGCTGGGGTTGAAAGCTTTATCATTACTGGTTCAGATGTGAGCTGTTCAGAAAAAGCCATGCAATTGGCGCATCAATATGAGGATTGCTGTTATGCCACAGCTGGTATTCACCCACATCATGCCAGTGAATTTAATGGTGAAACCGAAGCTCAGTTACAAACATTACTCAACAATAATAAAGTGGTGGCAGTGGGTGAAACGGGTTTGGATTATTTCAGAGATTTCTCACCACGCCCAGCTCAGATTTTTTCATTTGAGCAACACATTCAATTAGCCATTGATAACGAAATGCCGATGTTTCTTCATCAACGCGAAGCTCATGTGGATTTTCAACCAATCCTTAAGGAACATCGTGATAAGTTGAACCATGTGGTGGTGCATTGTTTTACTGACAACGAAAAAGCTTTGTTCGATTATTTGGATTTGGATTGTTATATTGGCATCACCGGCTGGATTTGTGATGAGCGTCGTGGCAGTCATTTGTTGGATTTGGTCAAAAACATCCCGCTTAGTCGCCTTCTGATTGAGACAGATTCGCCTTATTTGATGCCCAGAAATTTAGACCCTAAGCCTAAAACCAGGCGCAACGAACCGAAATACCTACCACACATTGCTGATTTTATTGCGCAACAGGTAGGTTTGAGTTCGGACGAGCTGATAACCATAACTGCAGAGAACAGCAAAACTTTTTTTAATATATAGAGGCCTCATATAAAGGCCTTTTAGATTCTTTTCATCATGACCGTAACGTTTTACTGATTTCATTCGTTTAACAGGAAAACTAAGAGGAAAATACCATGAATTTAAAGTTACGTTGCTTGTGCTTAACTCTGGCATATAGTTTATTTTTCTTCAGTGTTGGGAATGCTAAAATAGCAGTTCATTCATCTGAAAAACCTGTTGAACTAAAGAATAAAAGTTTTTTGCAACCATCAGAGTTGCTTCATTTATACCAAAAACTAATTGGGTTTATTGAGGCTTATGATGCTGAGGGTATTGTTACACGAGAACTTACCAAAAGTATCAATTGGCAATCATACAAAGCACACAAACAGAAGGCATTTGTTAAAAGCAAAGACTGGCAACAACTTAAAAGTGCTTTTGATCAACTCATGGCAGGGTTTGTGAATTTACACACCAGGTTCCGGTTTAATAAAAGTTTTGCAGTAAAACCGAGAGTCAATACAGTTAAACTGGGTTTTACTTATCCTGAGGTGAGTTTTTTTAATCAACAAGATGGTGAAGTCATTACTGTGTTTAACGAAAAAAAAAGCGCCGAAGCATTCAATGAATTCGAACAATACAGCTGTCGCTTTAACAGTAAGATAGGATGTTTGCGCAGTTTTGTCAGTCATTTTAACAAAGGCAAGTTGTTGGTTAATGAACAACCCTTAATTACGTTCACACAAGCCAAGCAGGTGTTTGAGGTTAAATATAAAGCGCCTTCTCCAGATAAGATGTCAGGCCCTTTTACTGCGATTAAAGTTGATCGATATCATGGCTGGGAAGTTCTGGCTAACGGTTATAAAGTGGCAGTTTTGAAACAGCCAGGGTTGTTGTTATTGAGAATTAAAAACTTCAGATATAAACAAGGTTCTGGTGCTGATTTCCGCTGTGTTGAGCCTGCTGAAGAACAAAGTATGTGTGCTGATATAC
>CALLLZ010000414.1 GCA_938008005.1 uncultured Marinicella sp.
AACCGCTTTCGGACGTGCCCAATAGATGGCTCCAAGGCACATGGGGCAAGGTTCACATGATGTATAAATCACACAATCATCTAATTGAAATGTACCCAGTTTTTCGCAAGCGGCTCTGATTGCTGTGACTTCTGCGTGTGCAGTCGGGTCATTGGTGGAAGTGACTTTATTCCAACCTTCAGCAATGATTTCATCGTCTTTGACCACGACAGCTCCAAAAGGACCGCCTGCACCATTTTCCATGCCTGTTCGCGCCAGTTCAATGGCACGTTGCATAAATTTTATATGTCTATTTTCCATAGTCTATATGATAAATTGATTTCAATAAAATTCAATGTTTTCTCAAATATAAATATAGGTGTTTGTTGCAAATATTCATAATTGGGTTCTTAAAACTTTTTGAAATAAAGTCATGCAAAAAGTCTATTACTGCGAGATAAAAAATCAAATCAAAAAAGACTTTCAGTTTGTTATACTGATGTACGATCAAAACCATGTGGGATAATATGACGGTAACGGTAGGCTTTGTAAAAGAACATAATAAAGATGAGTCGAGGGTAGCGATGGTACCTGAAACAGCAGAAAAAATTCTTAAACTGGGGTGGCAAGTTTTGTTTGAGCCAGATGCCGGTGAATCAGCCGGATTTCCCAATGAGGCTTATCCAGATATGTGCCAAATGGCTAAAAAGCGTAACGATGTTCTCAATGCTGCCGATGTTTTGGTTGGGGTTGATGCGTTATCTGATGAGGACATCAGCGAAATAAAAAATGACTCTGTGGTCATTGGTATGGTTTCACCTTATCAAAATCAACAACGGTTTGATCAAGCTGTGGCTAAAAATGTCACGGTATTTTCTATGGAGTTGATTCCTCGAACTACTCGGGCCCAAGCCATGGATGTGCTATCGTCACAAGCTTCAGTAGCTGGTTACAAAGCTGTGTTATTGGCTGCCAGTGAAGCACCACGATTCTTTCCCATGTTAACCACGGCTGCAGGAACGATTCGTCCTGCATCGGTATTGGTTATTGGTGCAGGTGTGGCCGGCTTGCAAGCAATGGCAACTGCCAGAAGATTGGGGGCTAATGTGACTGGATATGATGTCAGGCCTGAAACAGTCGAACAAATTAAATCCTTGGGTGCTAAGTTTTTAGACTTGGGTGTTGAGGCTGTTGGTGAAGGTGGTTATGCTCGGGCTTTAACAGATGAAGAAAAATTGACACAACAGCAAAATTTAGCCAAGCATTTGACTTCAGTTGATGTCTTGATCACCACAGCTGCAGTACCAGGTCGACCGGCACCACGAATTATTACTGCCGATATGGTCAATGACATGAAGGCTGGCAGTGTGATTGTTGATCTTGGAGCTGAGGGTGGTGGTAATTGTGAGCCGACGGAATTGGGCGTGACCAAAGTGGTTAATAATGTAAAAGTGATCGGACCGAAAAACTTATCAGCGACAGTGCCATTACATGCCAGTGAAATGTATTCTCGTAATGTATGGAATTTATTGTCTTTGATGAATAGTGAGGGTGAATTTGTATTGAACTGGGAAGACGATATTTTAGCAGGTTGTGCAGTCACCAAAGACGGTGCTGTGGTTCATCCTGCAGTCACTGGAGAAAAAAAGGCGACTGAAAAAGAGTCGGGAGAGCCAAAAACAGGAGAAGACAAATGATTGATGGTTTTATTGCTTTATATATTTTCGCTTTGGCAGCGATTTTAGGGTTTGAGATTATTTCAAAAGTGCCGGTGGTTTTGCACACACCTTTGATGTCTGGCTCAAACTTCATTCACGGCATAGTTCTGGTTGGTGCGATGATAGCCCTTGGGCATGCAGATACCACTTTAGAAAAAGTGTTTGGATTTATTGCCGTGTTCTTAGGCGCGGGTAATGCAGCCGGTGGTTATGTGGTGACGGAACGGATGCTGGAAATGTTCAAGCCTCGGGTTAAAAAGACAGCAGACCAAGAAAGCAAAGCGGGAGATAAATGATGGATTTTATCAATGAATATCTACCCTTTGTGATTAAAGGTTCTTACTTTTTAGCCGCCATCCTTTTCATTACGGGTTTGCGCCGCATGAGCGCGCCTGGTACTGCCAGAGGCGGTATAGTTTGGGCAGGGCTTGGTATGTTGATTGCCACAGTGGCGACCTTCTTGTTGCCTGATATGCACAACATGGTGTTGATTTTAGCTGCTCTGGTTTCATCGACTGTTCTTGCATGGGTCAGTGGTAAAAAAGTGGCGATGACCGATATGCCACAGATGGTTGCTTTGTATAACGGGATGGGTGGCGGCTCTGCGGCTTTTATTGGCGCAATGGCTTTATTCAATGCAGTCGATCATATGGGTGGTTGTTCTGCAGGTACAATAGTGGATACGGCGACATCGCATGATTGTCTTTCAGGAGTGACCATGGTATTCGCCATAGTGGGTGTTTACATTGGTGCCATTTCACTCAGCGGTTCGCTGGTGGCTTTTGGGAAATTACAAGGTTGGATTGATAAACGCTTTACATTCCCGGGGCAAAACATTTTCAATGGCATCGTTGGTATTGGGACTTTGTTATTGGGCCTTTATTTAACTCAGGATTTGAACCCTAACTACATTTGGATTTTCTTTGGATTGTCACTTTTACTGGGTTTGTTGATGACATTACCGATTGGTGGTGCAGACATGCCAGTGGTGATTTCACTCTACAACGCGTTCACTGGTTTGGCAGTTTCATTCGAAGGTTTTGTGTTACAAAATGAAGCAATGATTATTGCTGGTATGTTGGTTGGAGCCGCTGGTACCATGCTCACTCAACACATGGCAAAGGCTATGAATCGTTCTTTAGGTAGTGTGCTGTTTGGTTCCATGGGTGGCTCGGGTGGCACAGCGATTGATGGTGAGATGAAAGAAATCGAAGCACAAGATGCATCCATCCAAATGGCCTTTGCTGATCGTGTGATCGTAATACCGGGTTATGGCATGGCGGTAGCACAAGCACAACATAAGTTATGGGAAATGACGCAGATATTATTAGATAAAGGAGTGGATGTTAAATTTGCAATTCATCCAGTGGCAGGTCGTATGCCAGGTCATATGAATGTGCTGTTAGCTGAAGCAGGCGTACCTTATGATTTGATTGAAGATATGGAAGATATCAACTCTCAATTCTCACAAACCGATGTGGCTTTGGTGATTGGTGCCAATGACGTGGTCAATCCGGTCGCCAAGAACGATCCAGAAAGTCCAATTTACGGCATGCCAATACTGAACGTAGATGAGGCGAAAAATTCCATTGTCATTAAACGCGGTAAAGGCACCGGTTTTGCAGGTATCCAAAATGCTTTGTTCTTTGCTGAGAACAACAAGATGTTGTATGGCGATGCACAAGATGCGATTGGTGAATTGATTTCGGGTTTGAAGGCTCTTTAATGTCATCGTCATGAAACTCAGATTATTATGAGCTGCTGAAAAAAAACGAAATCGTATTGTTGAATTTAAATAGCCCAGCTTATTCGGTTGGGCTTTATATATGCCAATAAGGTATGTCTCCAAAATACTCACCTAAGTAATCCACCAAGGATCTAACCCTCCTGGACAAATGACGTGTTTGTGGATAGATGGCATAAGCGCCAATTTCTTCTTGATTTATATAATCTGGTAAAACCGATACCAATTGCCCTAATTTCACATGTTTGTAACAGATAAAGTCTGGTGAAAAATTCAATCCTTTTCCTTGTAAACATGCTTGGTGTAAATAATCACCGTTATTGGATTGCAGAACACTTGGAAGCTTAATCATAAACTCTTTATTATCGACAATAAATGGCCATGCGTCTGGTGTATTGTGATATTGTAGTTTTACATGCCCCTTTAATAATTCTTGAGGGCTTTCTGGTACGCCATATTTCTTAAGATAATCAGGGCTTGCAACCAACAAGGCTCGAATCGATGTGATTTTTCGAGCGATATAGCTGGAATCATCTAATTGGGCAATCCGAAAACCCAAGTCAAAACCATGTTCCACTAAATCTATTTTCCTGTCGTTGAAATCTATATCTAAAATAATGTCGGGATGAATTTCATTGAACTTTGTTAAAGCTGGAGACAAATGCTTTAAGCCAAAAGATAAAGGAGCTGCAATTTTTATTCTCCCCTTTAAAGCACAATGTTCACCCTTAACACTGCTTTCTAGTTCGGATAAATCATCGAGAATTCTTAAACTTTGTTGATAATAATTGATTCCAGTGTCTGTTAAGGTTTGTTTCCTGGTGGTGCGGGTAAGTAAAGTTACGCCAAGTCGTTTTTCCAATTCTGAAAGTCTGCGGCTGACCGCCGATTTAACGGTACTAATTTGATCCGCAGCCCGAGTGATGCTGCCTGCCTCAACAATTCGCACAAAATTTTTTATTTCTTCAATTTGATTCATTGTTCTAATTAAGAGAATAATATGTTCTTATTCAAGCTGTTTATCATTTTAATGTCAACTATATAATGGAGTCATTAATCAAATTTATGAGGAAGAGAAATGAATATAGTTAAGAATTATGGCAGTTTATTAGGGCGTGTTTTGATCAGTGCCATTTTTTTAATGGCTGGTTTAAGTAAAATTACTGCCTATGCTGGCACCCAGGCCTATATGGAATCTTTGGGTGTGCCTGGCGCGTTATTACCAGCAGTGATCGCCTTAGAGGTGTTCGGTTCATTGGCAATTATCATCGGGTATAAAACCAAGATTGCCGCTTTTTTATTGGCTGGCTTTAGTGTTGTTTCAGCATTGATATTTCATAATAATTTTGCTGATCAAATACAATCTGCTTTATTTATGAAAAATATGGCCATTGTTGGTGGCTTTGTATTCTTAATGGTAAACGGCGCAGGTTTACTTTCACTTGATAATAAGCTGGCTAGTAAATAAGGAGAGAATCATGTCAAACAGCAGAATATTACAAGTTGACTCAAGTGGGCGTTTGCAAGGGTCAGTGACCAGGGAACTTACAGAAAAGATTACATCTAAATTAGCGAATAGTAACAGTGAAGTGGTGAAAAGAGACCTGAGTAACGGATTGCCATTCGTGAATGAGCAATGGATTGGAGCAAATTTTACTGATGCCAACCAACGCACAGAAGAGCAAATACAAGCGTTGAAAATTTCAAATCAATTAATTGAGGAATTACAAAGCGCAGACTTCATTGTTATTGGAGCACCCATTTATAATTTCAGTATACCAGCAGTACTAAAAGCTTGGATTGACATGATCGCCAGGGCCAAAGTAACTTTTGAATATACAGATAAAGGCCCTGTGGGTTTGTTAAAAA
>CALLLZ010000415.1 GCA_938008005.1 uncultured Marinicella sp.
TGCAAGCTGAATTGCTCATGTATGATGACTCTCAGTCCAAACAGATGGCATTTATGACGGTTAAGCATTCTAATCTGGCAAAAGTTTTTGAAATTGAGCAGTTGAATCAGCAACAAAAAGTTCTGGAATTAGAAAAACAACTTGCTGCTCAAGAAGCCAATAACCAGCGTTTGATTATTTTTTTGATTCTTACACTGTTAGGGTTAACGTTATTTTGGATGCAGAGAATAAAGAAAAAACATGATTATTTCAAAGATGTATCGGAAATTGATCATTTGACCAAAGTATTGACTCGTAAGGCATTTGAGGAGCATATGAGTGTTTTGTTGAGTCAATGCGAGGATAATAAAAAACAGGTACAGCTTGCGATTATGGATTTGGATCATTTCAAAGTCGTTAACGACAATCATGGTCATTTAATTGGTGATTGGGTATTAAAGAATGTTGTGTATGCGTGTAAAGAGCTTGTAGAAGAGAATATGATCATTTCGAGGCTGGGTGGTGAAGAGTTTTGTATTGTAATGTCTCATGCTGATTCTGATGCCATGTTTGATAAGCTAGAAGAAATGAGAGTGGCTATTGAAGCGTTAGATTGTTCGGAATCAGGAGCAGAGTTATCAGTTACAGCAAGTTTTGGAATGACGTCTTCGGAAATTTCTGGATATTCACTTCCTTTGTTATTAAATCATTCTGACCTGGCTTTATTTGATGCAAAAAAATATGGCCGTAATACAGTTTATAAATTCAGTCAGTCAAACATGTGAATGATATAGCAATTATGTCAATATCATATATTTTTAAAGAAAGTGGTTGGAATTAGGTTTAAACAATTTGAGGGTTTAAAGTTTAGTGAATGTTTTTATATAACATCATTAAACGAGCTAGATTTTGAACTGTACTTCGAACTGTATTCAAATGATGAGCTTATGAAGTTTATCCGACGGCCAATGTGTTTCGACTTGGCACAAAAGTCATTTCTTAAAACACTAGAGGCTATGAAAAAACCAAGCCCTTCAATATATTTGTTTGTAATTTATAACCAGGCGCATGAACATGTTGGTATTCTTGGTTTTAAAAAACAAGAGGCTAAAACAGAGTTTGAAATTGGTGTGGTCATAAAGGAAAAGTATCAGAAAAGAGGAGTGTCTCAATCAATTAAAGTTATCGTATTAAATCAAATTTTTTCAAAATCAAGCACAGTAAGCATTTCAGCATTTTGTCATCCTGAAAATCTTATTCCTAACTATATAAATAAAAAACTAGGTTTTGACTTTGTGGGTGAGGGTAATTATTACGGTTATAAAATGGTGATGAATAAATGGATTATGGATTTTAATAAATATTCTGAAATGTACATTGATTTTTCTTAATGCTTTATGCCTTTGTTGATATAAGAATTTCGTGCTAACATAAGTCGATCTTATTTTAAGATACGAGCATTAATAATCGAAAAAAGGAAAGTCTAAATGAAAAAAATAATACAATCTATAGAAAAAATTGGGAAAAGTGGTTCAATAAACCAATTTGACTCTGTTGAAGAAATGATGCAATCAATGAATATTGAAGCCAATATTTTTGAAGAAGCATCATTATTATCCCGTGACTTAATTTGCTCTATGGATCCAGGTGACGATGACGAAGATTAATTTTCAAATAAGTTGAAAATTATTATAGTCAAAACCAATACCTTCATTGCCTCATTAATCATTGTAATATGGGGCAATGTTGTGTTGGCATCTGAAAAAATAGTGTTTTCAGACCTAAGTAACAGTCTGGAGAAAGCTGATTTAATTAAAAGTAAGGACCCGATTAAGTTTAAATCTATCATGTTAGACTTAAGTCATAAAACTAAATTATTCAGTGGTTATCAACTTTGCTATTTCCAATATTTACAAGGGTATGCGCTAGGTTTTGAAGGGAATTATTCAGTCATGGTTGAACATTTGGATGATTTATTCAACGAATGTGATGATTTAGATAACAAAGCCAGAATAAAACTTACCTTAGCTAATATCCATGTTATTTCAAGAGAATATGAAGAAGCCTTCATAGACCTTGCTTTTGTAACAGAGAATATCGAAAACATAGAAGAGCCAACTATAAGAGCAAAAACATATTCAATCGCAGCCATTGTATATCGTTTGTCAGGTCAGTTTGATGAAGCCATTCAGTTTTCTGAACAGTTAATTAATCAAAACTTTTCCCCTGACCATGTCTGTAAAGGGCACTACAATAAGTTAAGAGTATTGATGGAGTCTGACTACTCTGAAGATTTATTGAAAAATGTGAAAGATGCAATTATCTTTTGTCGTGAAACAGAAAACCATATAGAAAGTCTTTTCCTTCAATTGGATTTGGTCAAGCAGCAGGTGAATTTTTTCGCTGAAGATCCTGATCAGATTAATCATTTATATAGCGAGTTAATATCATTGGAGAATGACATTAACATGACTCAATACCATAATTTGATTGTGTACTATAAGTCTATAATGGCAGTAACAGCTTGGTATGCTGGACATCCTGATGTGGCACGGGAACTTGGTGT
Source organism: uncultured Marinicella sp. (assembly GCA_938008005.1). Classification (GTDB taxonomy): domain Bacteria; phylum Pseudomonadota; class Gammaproteobacteria; order Xanthomonadales; family Marinicellaceae; genus Marinicella. Next base: position 2,546 of record CALLLZ010000415.1, read on the forward strand.
TTCTTCACTCAGTTTAAATGACTCTTTAGGTAATACGTCACAAAAAGCATTTGTTTTAGATATGTTGATATTTGATGCGATTCAACGTGCCGATTATGAGTTAGGATATGAATACTTGAGCATAAAATATCAGGTAGATAGAGAAGTGTTTGATTTAAAGAGCGCACAATCTCTGGCCTTTTTTAGGGTTAAGCATGCCAATCAAGCAAGAAATTTTGAATTAAGGCAGCTTAAACAAAAAAACAATGTTTTAAAACTTGGACAGGAGCTATCTAAAGAAAAGTCAAAAAAACAACAGTTAATGATGTTGTTGATTTTAAGTTTGTTACTTTTTTTGGGTTTGTGGACATATAAAATTAAAAGAAAACATGATTACTTTAAACATGTTTCTGAGATAGATCATTTAACGCAAGTTTTTACCCGTAAGGCTTTTGAAGAAAAAATTAAGGAGATGATAAATGTCAGTGAAACAAAAAACCAACAGATAAACTTGGCCATCATGGACTTGGATCATTTCAAAAGCGTTAATGATCAATATGGCCACTTAGTAGGCGATTGGGTATTAAAACAAGTAATTAAAGATTGTGAAGAAGTGATTGATCAAGATACTTTGATTGCTCGTTTAGGTGGTGAAGAGTTTGTTGTTGTAACGCCGGGTATTTCATTAGATGAAACAGTCGTTTTATTAGAGAAAATGCGTGTAGCTATTGAGAAACTTGATTGCAGCCCGTCAGGGCAAGATTTCAGTGTAACTGCAAGTTTTGGAGTAACCAGTTCATTGGTATCCGGATTAAATAGTCCCGTTCTGTTAACCCATGCTGATGTGGCTTTGTTTCAAGCTAAAAACAATGGTCGCAATCAAGTGGTGATTTTTGAAGGCTGACTATTTAGCTTTTATCAAAGATGTTTTGATAATGTTTTTTTGCGTCTTTTTTGCCTAAAGTCAACCTGAAACCATCCATTTCGGTCATAAATGCTGGACTTGGCATGACGAAAATACGCTTCTTATTGAGTAATTCAAAACAAAACTCTTCTGCCTTTTGATCGGTTAGTTTAATAAAAGTGGTGGCAGCTCCTTCAGAAAGACTGAATTTGAAATCCGTATGGTTATGTAACAGACGTTCTAAATACTGTTTGTTGTTTTCAATTATCTCTATATTTCGTTTAAATATTTGATCGGTGAAAGGCAATAAGGCAGTTGTTAAGTTGACATCTAAACTGCTTTGACAAATTGACAAATGTGACTTGATTTCTAACCACCTTTCAAGCAATGCCTTATTGCGAGTGGCTAACCAACCCAGACGAATACCTGGTAAAGCCATAGATTTAGACATCACACCCATTGATATTCCTTTCTCGTAATGTTCTACAGCTGTAGGGAGACTGGGTTGGTTTTTATGTTCCAGTCCTTTGAACACCTCATCGGAAAATAACCAAATTCCATGCTTGTCACAAAGGCTAACAAGTCTTTCAAATTCGGTTTGATCAATGCAACAACCTGTTGGGTTATGAGGAAAGTTAATAATGAGTAACTTTGTATTTTCTGTGATAGCAGCTTCGAATGTATCCCAAGGTATCGACCAGTTATCATTTTGATTCAAGGCTATGGTGTTTACCTTCGCACCAGCTTCTTGCGCTACAGAAACCAAAGGTTCAAAACAAGGTGTAAAGGTTATGACTTCATCTCCAGTTTGAAGCAGGCTGTTTACGACCAGAAATATACCTTCTTGTGCGCCTGATGTCAGGGTAATATTATTTACGACAAGTGTTGGATAGAGTTGAGAGAGTAACTGTGTTCTGAGTGTACTATTGCCTTGGGTGCTTTCATAACTTAACGGACTTGTACTGACGATTCGTTTCAGATTTAATTGTGTCAGTGTTTCCAGTTCCTGCCAGTCAAATGGTTCGGGATTGCTGCTGTGCATTGGGATTGCATCTTCTGTACCCCATTGTTTGCTGTAGCGAGCCATTTTGAAAGTTTTGAATTGTTTCATAGCTTGAAACCTATTATGGTTGATCAAAGACTCAATGATTTAACTAAGTTTTCGCCATATTGATAATTGAGCAACAGTATGCTGGTGTTTTCTGGCTGTCTCGCGAATAACGAAAGGAATATCCTGTGGCAGATTAATCAATTCAAAGTCAGCCTTCAGGTGTGCTTTTAAGGCATCTAATGTAGTGAAGTTCTCACCATTGACTTTTGTTCCCCCTAACCAGTTGGCCTTTTCAGTGAACTCTTCCAACCAAGTATATGGTGAAGTAATCACCATATAACCACGGGTATTAATGCGTTGTTTGATGCTATCCAGAAATTGTTTGGGTTGATACAGTCGATCAATTAGGTTGCCAGCAAAGATTAAATCATAATTGGTGTATTTTGCTTTTAGGTTGCACGCATCGCCTTGTGAAAATACCACATTTTGAATCTTGTCATCCATTTCAAGGGTAGATAATTTGAAAGATTTCAATTCTGTGAGTTCTCCTTCGGTAGGAATCATATATTTGACTTCACCATGTTCGACTAAATTAATGGCATTGCGGATAAATCGGGTCGAAAAATCTAGTGCGTCGACATGTTGATAATATCTGGCCAGTTCAAAACCGCTGCGGCCAACTGCACAACCTAAATCCAATGCGCGGGCATTTCGACTTAAATCAATATGAGGTATCAAGGCATCAATACAAGCTTTAGGGAAGTTGGGTACACCGAAGTATTCATCGCCGTAATGAAATTCCAGGTATTGTGATATGAGTTCATCTGTTTCATAGGTATTAAAAGTTTGATCCACTGTCTGCTCCGATTCGACGTATCTAAATCCTGCGTGTTGAAAAAAGTGCCTTCGAAAGGCGTATCTGGCGTCTTTATGGGCTTCATTGCCTGTGCTGGCCCAACTGCCACCCTTAATTAAATTGTGTTG
>CALLLZ010000416.1 GCA_938008005.1 uncultured Marinicella sp.
TTGTACAGGGATTGTTTGTCAACAAGGGTTGGCTATTTGTGACTCAAAACATGTTGTTTTAACGCCAGACCATGATAATTACGACGAAGCTTATTCTATGCTTTTGAGTGCCAAACTTTCTGAGATTAAGTTGAGTGTGTCGATGAGCGAAGTATTTAAAGGGGCTGAGCTGAAATATTGCAAACTTGAATCTATAGAGTTAGTTAATTAAATAACAGTCATATAAATTTTTAGCTCCACAATGTCACAATCACCACTATTGAGAACCTAAGATCATGCATAAATTCATCTGCGCCATATTTCTTTTATTAATCACTTGTTTTAACGCCTATGCAGTTGACGATTGTCAATCGGCTAAAAAAAGCCTCAATTACAAGCTGATAAAAACCGCCCATACAGTGGTATATTCACAGCCTGAGGTTTGTAAGCCACAGTTGGTTGATAACTTCAGTGTGACTAAGGCTTTTAACCTTCAAAGTTATCAGTTGGATTGGTCAAAACAATATCATGATTTATGGCATGTGGGTAGCTACGAGGTCAGGGTTAATGGTGATGACAATGATGTGCGTGTTTTTAATGATGATTCGACATTACCTGCGACGATTAATTTAGCCGTTGCTGCCACTCATCTGGCAGGGTTTGAAGTGAGGGCGTGCTCTGTTTTACCGGATGTGGATGCAGTTTGTGGTGATTGGCAGAGTACGGCGACCCAATGTGATCAAAGTTGTACAGATAATTCATATGCTATCCCGCAAATAACTATATCATCCAATACAGGTACTGCTCCCAATAGCACGGGTGACTTTCAGGTGAGCTGGTCAGCAGGTGGTTACCCAGACTATGAGTTACAAAGATCAATTGGTGGCGGTGCATTTGAGCCTATATATCAAGGTACTGAATTAAACCAAGTTTTTGATAATCAAAGCAATGAAGTATATGCCTTTCGAGTCAGAAACCAGAATGGTAATATCTACAGCCACTACAGTCCAGCACAAGCGTTAGAAGTGGTATTGGACATCCCAAGGTTTGATTCGACTGCCACTGAAAATACCACTGGTGATTATACGATTTCATGGTCAGAAGTAACTTTTCACGATGATGTGGTCAACTACATACTTGAGCAGAGTGGTGATGATGGTAGTTTGGTTGAATTGCCAAACCAACAAAATACTTCATATGATTTTATCAATCAGCCCAATCATGTAAATTATCAATATCGAATAAAAGCCTGCAGAGTTGGACTCAATTGCAGTGATTTTGGTGGCTCTATCAGTGTAGATGTCAATCTAGAGAGGCCATTATTTGAAACGACTATACCAACGCATAGTGAGACAGGTAATTACACCGTGTCATGGCTGGCGGTGTCTTATCATACAGCTGAGACAAACTATGTTTTAGAACAAAAAGAAGATGACGGTAATTGGGTGGTTGTCTCTGAGGATAATTCATATTTTAAAGCGTTCAATAACCAAGCAGAAGGTCATACTTATCATTATCGCGTTAAAGCTTGTAGAGTAGGGAACAACTGCAGTGCTTATACAGAAGGCGTCAGTATAACTGTACAACAATTCCCCAATTTAGACTTTGAGGTTTATGAAGATACGGGTACCAATAGAAGGTATTTAACATGGGGTGTTGATGATCCTTTGGCAGGAGGTGTTAGTCATTATAAAATCACAGCAGCTAACGTCTCAGGCATCTTGGGTGAATATGCGGTCGGTGCCCAAGCACCGAGTTATTTAATCTTAGAAAGTTTGAGCCCAACCCAATATTTTATCCAAGCATGTACTGCTGTGGTTTGTGGTGAAGAAGCAGAAAAGAGCATGCCTTTTTCACAAGGTTTATATATGCCAATTAATTTGACCCAAACTTGGAGCAACGATGGTGATCACTTTCAAATTCATTTTAGTTACCCAAATTGGCAACAGTTGGGGCTGACCATTGAACCACCTCAACCTCAATATTTTGAACTCAGATCAGATTTCCCTCAAAACGACGGTGATTTTTTAATCGATACCATACAAGCAAGTACAGTTAACCCCAGTGGTGATTGGAGTTCAAGATTAATTGAACGCAGCAGCACTTTAGGCACATCATTCAATGTTCGGGCATGTCGTTTGGATATGGGTTGTTCAAACTTTGTATCAATCGCTGTAACTGAACCTCCACAGACAGACCCTGTTCTTCCTAATATAACCAACTTAGATGCAAGTGCGGATGTGACCAATAAATCAATCACATTAACCTGGGACTATGATGATAACAGTGATGAAAACAAAGCGGTAATTGACTACATTAAGGTGACTGAAAAACAGCCGTTAAGAAACGAAGATGCAAGTTTTGATGAAGCTATTGGCGCTCAACAAAGTGATGAGTTGATTTACTATTCTCATCAAATTGACCAAAAGTCAATGACCTTGAGCCGTTTCACTAAGGGTCATTATGATTACACTGTATCGGCTTGTTATAGAAATGAGAGTGATGTAGAAATGTGCTCTAATTTGTCTGGTGTGGTGGGTGCTGATAACGAAGATGCTGTTTCATTCGATAACAATTCAATCACTGAAAATATGTTGACATTAGCCAGCAGTGATGAGATTGAAGTTGAAGCAGATGATATGTGTTTGGATGTAAGAGGGTGTGTTTCGTACCCCAGTTCTAATCATGGAAAATTGATTCCCATTGATAAAATGACATGGAAGATGCCAACCAGAAGCGATGGTTTTAAGCCAGATTACTTTCTGATTACGTCAAATGCTGGTTGGGGTAATGTCGCTAATGTACCGG
>CALLLZ010000417.1 GCA_938008005.1 uncultured Marinicella sp.
AAATGATGTTGTGATAATTGTTCAGGAGTTCACCATAGAATAACTGTTGAGACCAGCCATCTGAAATTATATGATGTTGGTTAAAGTGAAGAATAAATTCGTTGTTTTCAATTTTTAATAACTGTACAGATATTAATGGTAGCTGACTCAGGTTAAAAACCTGTGTATCATGGGCTTCGGTCAGTTGTTCAGCTTGTATTTGTTTTTCATTAGCAGGTAATGTTGTTAAATCAACAGTTTCCAGTTGATAGTTAAATTCATGTTCAACTAACTGCATTGGTGTATTGTTAACATCTACAATTTTTGTTCGTAAAATATCATGTTGTTGAATCATTAAATTAACTGCTTTTTCTAAAACATCTATCTTTAAATCTCCTTTCAGCTTAACCGCCACAGTCATGTTATGTTCATTGGTTTTGTCTTTAATTTGTTCTATAAACCAAATCCTATATTGACCATAAGAAAGTGGCAGTGGGATGCTGTTATCTTGTTTTTTCAAAGTTTGAGATTCATTGAATGCTTTAGATGAGATGATTCCAGCAATATCAGAAATTGTTGGGGCCTGGAAGACGTCTTTGACAGACAGGTGAACATCCATTTGCTCAACAATTAAATGTAACATATTGGTCATAATTAAGGAATGACCACCTAGTTCAAAAAAGTTAGCATCTGCACTGATTTGCCCTTCATCTATTGAAAGTATTTCACTCCAAATCTTCGCCAACTTTATTTCTGTCGCTCCAGTAGGTTTAATATGGGTGTGACTTACTTCATTTACAGAAAATTCCAAAAGTGCATTTTTATCAATTTTACCGTGGGTGGTTAGCGGTAAAACATCGATTTCTGCATAGGCAACTGGAACCATATAACTGGGTAAATGTTTATGTAAATAATGTTTCAATTCATCCATGTCAACTTCAGTAGATTCTTCAACAATCAAATAAGCATTTAATAGTTGCTTTTCTGAGTTAAAAAGTACCACCGATTGACTGATTGCTTTGTATTGATTTAATACAGATTCAATTTCACCCAGCTCCACCCTGAACCCTCTGATTTTTATTTGGTTGTCAATCCTACCAATGAATTCAAGTTGATTGTTTTTATTCCATTTGACCAAATCGCCGGTACGGTAAATTTTTTCTGTTTTTGACGGTTTAAAAGGGTTTTGAATAAATTTTTCAGCAGTTAAAACAGGTTGATTGAGATATCCTCTGGAAACCCCTAAACCACCTACACAAAGTTCTCCTTCAACGCCAAAAGGAGCCAACTGTTGTTGTTCATTTAAAACGTATAGTAAGACGTTGTCATTAGCGACACCAATTGGAATCAAAGTATTATTTTTGTTTAAATTTATGTCATAAGAACATGATATATCAGTACATTCTGTGGGACCATACATGTTAATTAATTGTAATTTATTTGACGCTTGTTCTATCCAATTGTGCAATCGATCAAAAGCAATTGACTCACCACCAAACAACACACACCTTAAACTTTTTAATTTTAAAATGTGCTTTTGATGTTCTACTAAAGGATAAAATACACTCGGTGCACAATTAGTAAATGTTATTCCATTGCTTTCTATAAAATCGCAAATAACATTGATGTCATAAAATTTTGAGGTAGCAAATTGAACAGAAGCCCCGCAAATTAATGGAGCAAATAGATTTTTCTGAGTTAAATCGAACCCTATGGCACTTAACACCAGTACCTTGTCATTTTGATTGATTTGGTATTTGTCTTGATACCAGTAGAGAAGATTTGTTTCGTTTTTATGCTCTACTGCTGCCCCTTTGGGCTTTCCTGTTGACCCTGAAGTATATATGATATATGCCAAGTTATTTGAGCTTAGCCCAATTTTATTTTTGTCAATATTTTCAATGGATTGGGTGCTTAATTTGGCAATGTCGTCGAGACAAATTACATGTTGTTGTTTGAATAAAAGTTGATCTCGTATATGTGATTGGGTTAAAAGAATTTTCACTTTTGAGTCTGAAAGCATATGCTCCAGGCGATCTTCTGGATAACTGGGATCTAAAGGCAAGTATGCTGCACCAGATTTTAATACAGCCAACAAACCAATCATCATTTCTAAAGAACGGTCTACACATAGACCTATAAAATCATCAGGCTGAATTTTTTGTTGATCAATTAAATAATGTGCCAGTTGGTTGGCCTTAATATTTAATTCTGAATAAGTTAAAAATTGATTTTCAAAAACAACAGCTACATTTTTTGGACTTTTTTCCACCTGTTGTTCAATCAACTCATGAATACACCACTGGGTTGGATGATCAACATGAGTGTCGTTCAAATTAGATAGCAGATGATTTTGTTCTTTTCTATTTAACAAAGTCAATTCAGCTATGCCTTGAGTTGCATCTTCAGTTATGTCAATGAATAAACACTGCAGAGAATCAGCCATTCGTTTTATACTTTCTATGTCGAACAAATCAGTATTGTATTCAAAATTGAAAGCTAGTCCGTCATAGTCACTCACATTCAAGCTAAGATCAAATAATGCCGTTACATTGTCATTTTTAACAGGGGAAAAGTGAACGTTTGGTAAGGTGAATTCTCTCTGCTCATTGTTATCCATGTTAAGCATGATTTGAAATAAAGCATTATGACTCGTGCTTCGACTTGGGTTCAATCGATCGACTAAATGTTCAAATGGTATATCTTGATTAGCTTGTGCGTCTAAATTAATGTCTTTTATATGTTTTAAGAAATCTATGAAACGTGGGTTATTTGAACAGTCAGTACGTAATACCAAAGTGTTAACAAAGAACCCAATCAGTGGTTCCAGTTCTTTTTGTATACGGTTGGCCACTGGGGAGCCAATCACAATATCAGTCGATTTTGAATAACGTGACAATAGAATTGAAAAAACCGCATGTATCATCATAAAAATAGTAACTTGGTTTTCATCAGCGATTGATGCCAAATTATCTCTCATCTTTTTATTTAATTTAAAGCTGTGGTTAGCACCGTTGAATGATTGAAACTCTGGGCGTTCATAGTCCAGCATCAGTGAATGCGTGAGTGGTAAATTATTTAATTGCTTTTCCCAATAATTAAACTGACCTTTTAGTACATTGCCGACCAACCAGTTTCTTTGCCAATGAGCATAATCGCTGTATTGAATAGGCAAAGGAGTTAAAGGGCTTTCAATTCCCTCTGCAAAAGCACAATAAAGCTTGGCAAACTCATCGGCCAAAATACCTGAGGACCATCCATCAGATGCGATATGATGGACATTAAACAACATAACACCTTCATCATGACTTAACTGATAATAACTGCTACGCAGCATGAGATCTTGTGTCAGGTCAAAAGGTTTACTGGCGTCGAACTGAATGGCGTTTTTTATGGTTTCGTCCTGATCTTTAACTCCAAGCTGGCTGATATTAACCACATTAATTTCAAAATCAAAGTCTTTATGAATAATTTGATATGGGCCGTTGGAGCCCCCATCAAAAACGGTTCGTAAAGATTCATGTCTTTGTATAATCTCATTCAATGCTTGTTGAGCTGCTTCAATTTTAAAATCACCTTTGATTCGTATTGCCGAAAACATATTGTAATGAGTACTACCATTACCCATTTGATCAATAAACCATAAACGCTGTTGGGCATAGGATAAACTGAATCTATTGTTGTTGCGCTCAATGGGTTTAATAACTGGTCTAACATCATGTGTGTTGGTATTTGTAATGCATTTAGCAAGTTCGTTAAGTTGTGGGCTCGCAAATACATCTCTCACCGATAATTCACATGCAAAAGTCGATCTAATACCTGCTAACAACCGAATAGATAAAAGTGAGTGACCACCTAAATCAAAGAAATTGGCATCAGCACTGATCGCTTCATTAGGAAGTTTAAGTAAATCTTTCCAAATAGAAACTAACTTTTCTTCAATTTTACCTTTGGGTGCAATGTAGACTTGATTTTTTCCAATAGCGTCTGGTTTAGGTAACAATTCACGGTCAATTTTTCCATTAACTGTCAATGGAAATGTTTTGAGTAATATGAATGCAGATGGGATCATATAATCAGGTAAATGCAGTCTTAATGATTCTCTAACCTCATTGATGAGTTTAGTTTGCTCGGTATTTGAGTTGGAGGTAAAGTAAGTCACCAATTGAATATCAGAACCTGATTTTTTGTTGGCAATGACCAATGAGGTCTCAAGTTCTGGGTGTAATTTAAGTTTTTGTTCAATCTCTCCCAGCTCTACCCTATAACCACGGATGTTGATTTGGTCATCAAGACGACCCATAAACTCCAATGCATCATTTTCAATAAAACGAGCTAAATCGCCTGTCTTGTACAAATAACCGGTGCCAAATGGATTGTCTATAAAACTTAGTGCCTGTAATTCCTCCTTGTTAATATAACCATTTGCAACTCCGTCACCCCCAATATAAAGCTCACCAATACAACCTTTTGGTTGTAGAGTCATT
>CALLLZ010000418.1 GCA_938008005.1 uncultured Marinicella sp.
TATGGCAGGTATGGTGGCAGCGCTGTCAGGTGTATTTTTCACCACCTATTTCAAGCACAAAGCTTTGGTGGAAGCTGAAAAACTAGAAGACCGCATGCAATCCCATTAAATGATTTTTTGAACTTAATGATCTTTCATTGAGTCAGAATCAATAGGAAACAGAGAAAAAATATGAAAAAAAGACACTTTCATGAAGACGAAGCAGAAATTAACATCACCCCCATGTTGGATGTGGTGTTTATTATGTTGATTTTCTTTATAGTAACCACATCCTTTGTAAAAGAGACAGGGGTTGATATTTCACGTCCAAGTAGTTCTCAGGCTAAACAAGTGAAAAAAGGTAATATTTTGGTTGCCATTAAAGAGGATGGGATTATCTGGATCAATAAGCAAGAAGTTGACCTAAGGGCAGTCAGATCGCGTGTGGAAAAAATGCATGCTGAAAACCCAGAGGCAAGTGCTGTTATTATTGCAGATAGAGGTTCCAGAACAGGAGATTTGGTTGAGGTAATGGATCAAATCAAATCCGCAGGTGTGGAAAGCATTTCAATCGCGGCCGAAAAAGGCCAGGGGTAAGATGTTATGAGTATGCCACGATATATCCTAGTAGCCATAGTAGCAGCAGTTATTACTGTGGTGCTTTATTTGCTGATGCATGCCATGATTAGTCAGGCAGCTGACAATGTGAATAATGATAATGAATTGCCGGCCATTGATTTTACCAAGGTTAAATTGGATGATGAAATCAGACAGCGTAAGCGTGTTATTCCAAAAAAACCACCACCACCAAAAGAGCCACCGCCACCACCTAAAATGAATGTGCAACAAAATCAACAAGTAGTGAACAATATGCCAACCCCTAATATTCCTAATCTTGATTTAGGTGTAGGTGGTGATGGTCCATTTCTTGGTGCTGTTGGTCAAGTTAACATGACAGAAGAAGGTGGTGTTATTCCTATAGTTAGGATAGCTCCGCAATATCCACGTAAAGCCTTGATGGCTAAGATTGAGGGTTGGGTGAAAATTAAATTTACTATCACAGCAGGTGGTACAGTGTCTAATCCAGAAGTGGTTGATGCTAAGCCCAGAAGGATATTTGACAGAGAAGCCATCCGTGCGATTTTGAAATTCAAATTCAAACCTAAAATTGTGAATGGAGTAGGTGTTGAGCAAGTGGCTACACAGACCATTGAATTTGATTTACCCGATCAATAAGAGAGGTACTTAACCCATGAAAAAAATAATTATATTGGCTTTATGTTTTAGTGCAACGCTGGTTACAGCCGGTTCATTGAAAACTGACAATCCCATACGTAAGCCTTCTGGTCAGGTTGGTGTGATGAATGAAGCACAAAGCAAAAAAATTACCAGGTACAGTGAAATGCTTGCTGATGAAAAGTATGCTGAAGCAAGATCAGGTCTGACATCAATGGTGTCAAAATCTGGTGTAAGTGGTTACGTTCAAGCACTTGTATATCAATTGTTAGGTCATATTGATCAGCTGCAAGGTAAGTATTCAGCAGCAGCAGCTAGTTTTAAGAAGGCGATTGATTTAGATGCGATGCCTAATACGACTCATTTTCAAATGATGTTGCAGAGTGCGCAGCTTCAAATGTTGGATGGTAATCACCAGGCTGGTTTGAGGCTGCTTAATGATTATTTTGCGGTTGTTGACGAGATACCTGATTCGGCTTTCGTTATCAAAGCCAATGCTCATGCTAGGTTGGAGCAATTCAGAGAAGGTAAAAGCGCTATCAAGCAAGCGATTCAGTTGAGTGACAAGCCAAAAGAGCCTTGGTACCAATTGTTGTTGGCATTTCATTCTGAATTATCAGAGTATCGTGAAATGTCGGAAGTTTTGAAACTGTTGATTTCTATGTCACCCAACAAACAAACTTACTGGATGCAACTATCTTCGGTTTACTTTACTTTGAAAGAAGATGAAAAGTCGTTGGCTGTTTTGGTTTTGGCCAGTGAGAAAGGTTTGTTACAAAAAGAAAGTGAATACATGCAGTTATTTAAAATGTATTCATACAATGATATTCCTTACAAAGCCGCTGATACACTTCAAAAGGCTTTGGATGGGAAGAAAGTCGAATCAAACTTTAAAAATTGGAAGCAGGCCGGTGCTGTTTGGTATGAGGCAAGAGAGTTAGAAAAAGCGTTAACAGCCTATGATCGGGCCAGCCAATTTGCAACTGATGGAGATTTGGATCTTACGCGTTCGTACCTTTATCTAGATATGGAGAATTGGTCGAAGGCAGTTGAGTCAATCACTTCTGCTTTGCAGAAAGGTGGACTTGATAATACCAAGACTGGTAATGCATGGTTGATGCTCGGTATGAGTCAAGCCAGCTTAAATAGATATTCGCAAGCTCGAACGGCTTTTAACAATGCGGTTAAATATGAAAAGGCTCGTGGCAATGCACAACAGTGGTTGCAACATTTAACTACCTTGGAAGAGAAGGCGGCAAGAAAGGCAGCTGAAAGTAGTTAATTCTAACCCTTCAGATATTGGTTTTATTGAGGTCAATATCTAATGCACC
>CALLLZ010000419.1 GCA_938008005.1 uncultured Marinicella sp.
CGACTGGACTTCAGTTGAATGGATTGCTGTGTATGGACAGATACCCTGAGTTCCGTTATCTGATCAATCAAGTGTTGGGTGAAAGAAGTTGCGTCGGGAGCTTGGGTTCGGAGGTTTTTGAGCCATTCGGGTTCACTGAAAACAACGGCCTGAGAGCTGCTTGATAAGGTGGAAGTCAGTAAAGTTGTTCCGGATCTTGGGATGCCAGTTATCAGGTGATTAAGGCCCAAATCAGTTGGTTTCATTTTCTTGTGGTTCTTGTGATTGCAGTTATTTATTTCATCAGCATAAAAAAAGCTCCGTTCAACGGAGCTTCTTAATGCTGTTCATAAGTAACTGCTTATGGAGCAGGATTAGCTATCACAACCCGGGTTAGATATGAAAGTAGATCTTCTGCTTTCAAATTCATCAATAAAGAATGTTTGGCCAGCTGGTACATTACCACTGCGGTCTTGTGAACCCAATCTTACACGATCAACAGCTGTCCAGTTAGACATATCTAAACCAGAAAGATCTAAAGCAGGTGTATCCGATTCAGCAGTGGCATCCAACCATAGCTTGAAAGTACCTGCTGCAAGATCCAAGTCATACTGAACATGAACGGGAGTACTAGGTAACGGAATAAAATTACGGTTTTTGTTGGCGCCGCCAATGTTTAGGTCACGAACAAACATATCAAATCTTAGGCCGTCAGTAGCGTCATTCTCAATTTTGAATTGTACAATATCAGAGTTTGCGCAAACTTGTCCGTCAGCAGGAGATGCGCCTGTACTACATTGAACATTGTTGTTCTTAATTCTTCTGTTAGCACCAGAACTGTTCAGATTGATACCATTTAAATTAAGGCAATAAGCAGCACGGTAACGTGTTTCATTATCAGGGCTAGAGTCCTGAACAAAATGTTTGGTAGACTGTCCACCAGGTTGCGCAGCTGTAGTAACTTCTAATCCACAACCTGAAGTACCCATAGCGGCACCGGCCGTTACATCAAGGTGACCTGCTGGATTATTGGTAGAAGTCCAAGCAGCGGTATTAGCAATAACACATGAACCGCCAGCAGCAAGAGCTGCTGAGCCGAATAAAGTTGCTGAAACAGCAATTATTGTACGTTTTAATTTCATTTTATTTCCTCGTATTAATTTTTGTATATTGATTATAACGACATCATTTCAGTTTTCGGTCATATTTTTTTCTAATTTTTAAAAAAAACTGATTTTCTGTGAAGCAGTTATCGACTGCCTTGGCCTGATTTGATGAATTTTCTTTAAAAACATCCATTTTTTTGAACCTGCCAGTGACATTTTCAGCCTGCATTTCAGCAGGAATGCCCAATGATTTAAAAATTGGTTTCATGTCTTGGTCGATTTGATCGACAAAACCAACCTGCTGCATAACATCAAGGTATTGGCATATCAGGTTAAACTTTTCATCTTGATCGCTTGGGATCTGGCTAAGTAGGCAGTGGTTTTGTAAAAACCAGTCGAACTGACAGTGGGTGTTTTCTTGATTGAACCAATCGCTGTAGCATAAGACAGATAGCTCTCTCATACGCCGGGCATGGGCATATTGGTTGTAACGGGAAATTTCCCAGCCCACCGGGTCGCGAAAATACACCAGCCGAAAAGCTTGTTTACCGGGTACCAGAGCCGCTGAATCTATATTAACATCATGGCCTAAAATGACCTGTGCTTGATTTCTTTTTTGTTCACTGCGTTGACTGAAAGGCAGCAGGCCTTGTTTTTCTGCTGTTTTGTGGCCCTTGTTGGCTAAATGTATAAACGTTTTTTGGTCTTCGAGGTGTTTTTGAAAATGATACCGCAAAGAAGTGCCAGCCGTTTTGGGAATGTGGGTAAAAATAAACACTTGGTTCATGGCAAGGTTGTTAAAAAATCAAAATAGTAAAAGAGGCTTCTTCAATAATCACCACATGCTTGTTGTTGAATCTAAAATTTCAAGTAATGTGTTTTGTTCATATTCTATGCGGAAAAGTTCAGAATGCTTACTGGCGTTGAAGTGCAATTGCTTTTTAGTAATTAGATCCATTTCTAATACTTGTTTTAGTGCATCCAACATCCCCGTTAAACTGTATTCAGCGACCACACATGTCTTCATGTGTTGAGAATAAGAACGGTTACCCACACAATCAGGAATGATAACCAAAGAATCAAGCATCATAGCTTCAACTCCAGGAATGTAATGCTCTTCGACCATCTTGGGTAAGTGCATCGAAATGCGACTTTGTGCTAACTTGTTTTGAAAGGCTTCTTTAGAAATCCAGCCATCAATTACTTCAATAACAAGATCAAGGTGTTTAGCCTGACTAAAAATCTCTCTGGCCAGCGATGGGTTTTTATTACCTACGATAAGCAGGTCAAACTTTTTATTTGATTGTAAATTTTGCGCCTCTTCGGTAATACCCACACCATTGGGCAAGTATATGGTTTTACCATTGGTATTTGGGTGATTGACTGTGGCTTCATAGAGCTCTTGGCTGGGGCACAAACGAATCGCTTTGGTGGGTAGCAGATCAAAAGACTTGTGTCCTGGTTTAACGGCTCTGAAATTATTCACCGGCGATACAATCGGCACATCATCAGGTATTGAACGATTTTCGGTGTATTTGATCCAATCTTTACCCGAGTTGAGAAACAGTATGTCAGGTGAAAAATCCAAGTCGTCCAAAGTCGGCATGGATTCAAACAAATGAAACCAAGGAATGTCTGCATCCCACAAAGAATCCTTATCGAAAAAAATGTGTGGCTCATAGTCAGTGAAAGTTTTGATGTGATGATAAAAGTCAAAGGTTTTGTGGTGTGCGCCGCGAACAACACCCTTTTTCCCAAAGTGTTGATAGAACAATACCTTCTTGATAGGTGAGTCTGCCATCAGTTGATTTCCAACAGTTTATGATAAGTAGGTTTGAGGTCATCAGGACAGTCCTCAAATGTATATGAATCCTGATTTCTTAAAGTGGATTCAAAGAAAACCTCATTGCTGTTTTGAGACAAATCTAAGCTTTGAGCCATGTGATGAACGTACGCTATATATTCATCTTTGGGCAAGTCAAAGTTAATCAATTTGAACCCGGTTTTATGATGTATATCAATTAATTTGTTGTTGTAAGTTAGCCACATCTGTAACCCTTTTTCTTTGGGTATAGGAAAGGCATCTCTGGCAAACAGTGATTCCGCAACAGCCAAGGGGTGTCTGAATGTACCAACCAAACTGTGAGGTGGTAGGAGAGGTTTCCAATGCTCATAAGTCATGAGCATCCTGGGGTCTTTGATGCCCCATGGTTTTTCACCATCATGATACATGGCAATGACGTCCTTGATTGCCTGTATTGACTTTTTATTTAAGTTAAGAGGTTTTTTAGGTGGCCTATCCCAACTACTTGCATGGTCATTCAGGATGGATTCATTCAATTTAAATACTTTCTTGTTTTCTTGGTTGCCTTTTTTATTATAGGTATTGTAATCTGAAACTGTTCCCAAATTTAAACCCAATGTTTTTAAGCAACCAGCAAGGCAACTTGTGCCACTGCGATGCATTCCCAAGATAATGATGGCTTCTTTAGTCATAGTTGATCAAGTGACTTGTAAAACATGGTGTCTTTCTCGATGAGTTGATAAACTTTTTTGCTGTTTTCGGCATTTTTTTGTACTTCATATTTCATTGGTAAAAACAGTTTTCTGGCCAACCAGCGCGGCATAATTTTTTTGGCTTTTCTGAAGCGTCGCAAACGGTCTTCAAAATTTTCTACTTGGTTTCGGTCTATTCTGGTGCCGGGGTTTCTAAAAGCTGCACCGTGGTGGTATATCAAATTCTCATAAACACCAAATAGCATGGGGTGCAATTTATGTTCATTTGAACGGTTCAACTTATACCAGTCTACTTCAAGGTCGTTCATGATTTTCAGCATCTGACCACCCACATCCCAAACTTCTTTACCAAATCGATCTAACCACTTAACCCCACCGGCTTTCCAATCACCCTTGATCTCTTTCCAGAAAGCTACTGTTGTCATACAAAAACAAGGGTGAGGTTGCAAGTCACCATTGTTTTCCAACCTTTGGACAGCAGCCAGTTTATATTGTTTAAAGACCTCTTCTTTGAATTCAGTGATTGAGTTAATGGGAAAAGCATCACCATCAATGAATAATAAATAATCCTCATCACTGTCGGCTGAAAAAGCTGCCATATCAGCCAATAAGTTCAGTTTGATGGGGTGCGACTTTATATTTTCAGTAGAGTAGTAAAAGAATTTGTTTTTGTGTTTTTGTATGTTTGGGACATTATTAAGGAAAGTATATATTCTATAAGGTTCTTTAATATATTGATCAAGGTATTTCAGTTGAATATCGATCCAATCTTCTGAATGCCAATGAATGGTTAAAATATGTATCATAATGATTATTAAAAAAGTGCTGGCTTATTATAAAATCAAACAGTTAAACTATCTATTCTTATTTTATAGATGGAATTCCCATTAGTTTAAAAAGTTCAAACATGTCTCAAAAGCTCAACATTATTTTTTGTGTAGAAACAGGTCTGTTAGAACAGCAAGCATTGTTGTTAGTTTCATCGGTAAAACGTTGGTTAAAACCTCAAACGTATCGTTTGATTGCTTATTCTCCTCGAATTGACAAACATCCTTCAAAAAGAACGTTGTTAGAATTTTGTAAAAATGATGTAGTTTGGGTTGATGAAGAGATTAATAAAGACTTCTATAACTATCCAATTGCTAATAAGGTTCTAGCCTGCAAGCATTTTGTAGAGTCAAATTCTGCTGCTAATAAAATCATGTTTTTGGATACTGATACAGTTTTTTTAAATGCAATTGATCAAAACTTTCTTGAAGCAAATAAACGGGTGTACGTTCGTCCCGTAGACAATAAAGGACCGGGCAGTGAAAATGTAAACGATGAAAATGATGAGTTTTGGCAAGAAGTATTTTCTTTGTGTGGAGTTCCTATTCCTGATGCCGTTGTTAAAACAACGGTTCAAACTGTCTTGATAAGGAGTTATTTCAATGCAGGGTTAATATGGGTGCAAGGTGTTGCTGGTTTTTTTCAA
>CALLLZ010000420.1 GCA_938008005.1 uncultured Marinicella sp.
AATTGATGAACCTGTATTAAAAATTATGGAAGATGCTTGTGGTGAATACTTTGGGCATTGGTTAGCACAAGATCCGGTAAAAGCGACTTCATCTTTGTATGGTTGGCGATTGATGGACCTAGATAGGCTGAATGAAAACTCAGTGATTAAGTCAACTGGAAATGGTACCTGGGGTAGCCCCCGTGCTGAGAGTAACTATTGGTTATATTTACTTAAAGGAGAACAACGAGAGGCTTTTTGGCAAGATAGAGATACTTACTTAGATAATATTGAAGCCTCACATTTGTTACATTATTCATCAAATTGTCAGGCCTTGGCTTGTTCTAATTTCGCTCCGTCGAGTATTGATAACAGTACCTTCACACCTTTTGTAATGCCTATCAATAAAAATGAAGATCATTTTTTTAATTGTATGATGATGGGATGTTATCCAGATCAGGTGTCCTTACACTTTCCATTTATGATGGGTCACATTCAAACCAGCAAAAGAGATCGGAGCAGTTTTAACCATGTGGCAAGAAGGCCTAATTTCAATAATTTTGTAGCAGATTACGTATTTTCGATTCTGGGTAATATCTTCACCAAAGATGCCAATGTTCGCTACGAAAGTATTCAAGCTTCGATAAATGATTTAAGAACCAGCTCGGATCAAGATCTGGCCAATCGCTTGAATGAATACATGACCAAGACCCGTTCTAACTTGGTTCTGTCCTTGCAAAACATAATGGATGAAGTGCCTGATGCACCCATTTATTGGCAAGCAGATGTACGAGAAATTATTCAAGCCAATGGTAAGGCCGTTAAGTCTAGGCAAGCTCCGGTGCTGACTGACTGGGATGAAAGTATGGATACGGCTGCATGTGTCGCTAAAGCCAGGCATGATTTGCGAGAAGTGGTTGAGGCGATGGGTGTGTGGCCAAAATTGTGGGCTTTCTGCCAAGGGCAATAGTGTTCAATGACTATTGAGCCTGAATTAGATGTTGTGATTGTTAACTACAATTCAGGCCAAGCACTGGAGCAATGTGTCAATCAATTAGTTCTTGGTTCAGGAATTGATATTCATGTCAGTATTGTAGATAATAATTCATTCGACAATTCATTGTCATTTGTTGAAGACTTGGACAGCTCGATCAAATTGATCAAAAACCAATCTAATACAGGTTTTTCTATTGCCTGTAATCAAGGTGCAAAAATAGGAGGGGCGGATCAAATAGCTTTTATCAATCCGGATTGTTTTATCAGTCGGGTACAATTAGCCCAACTTTATACTCAATTAGCCCAATATGATTCTGCTGCTTTGATTGGATGTAAAGTATTGAATGAAGATGGTAGTTTACAAGCAGCTACAAGAAGGCGATTACCGACTTTTTGGCGAATTATTTGGCACTTGTCAGGGCTCAGCAAGTGGTCCTTTTTTAAAGGAGTTAACATCAATGATTCAGGTACATTTGATGATATACAAACAGTTGAAGCTGTTAATGGTTCATGTGTTTTGGTTAAACGTCAGTTTTTTGAGCAACTCGGTGGGTTTGACGAGGCTTATCCCTTACATTTCGAAGATTTAGATTTATTTGCCAGGTTACAAACTGAGCAATACAGTATCCTTTATGATGCCAGTGTGGTTGTTAAACACCTAAAAGGGCATTCTACGCAAGACTGCAAAAAAATAAAAGCCTGGAAACGCCAAGGTTTATTGCGTTACTTATCGAAGCATAGACCAAGATGGGAATACTTGATGGCTAAGTTTTTACTTGCTCTAAAATGAACTGATAGACCTTCTTTTTATTGATTTTGTAATGATCAGCGACAATTTTAGCGGCAACTTTCGGCGGCAGGTGTTGGTTTAATGTGATAGCTAACGATGATTGCTCGTTAGTAAAAGTACCTTCATTGTTGTTTCTTTCACCTTGGATAGCTAGAACAAACTCACCTTTTAGGTGTTTATTGTTGCTCTGCAATAAAGCCATTAGTCCAGCGGCGCTTCCGCGGAATATTTGTTCAAACCTTTTCGTTAGTTCACGACCCATTGCGATCTCCGTGTCTTTGCCGAAAACTTCAATCAATTGTTCTACTGAGTCTAAAATGCGATGGGAAGATTCGTAGAAAACATGTGTTGATTCTAATGGTAACCAATTTTGATAGGCATGTAACCTTTGCTGTGATTTAGCAGGTAAAAAACCATGAAATACAAATGGATTGGTGTTCAATGCAGCCACCGATAATAAAGCGATTAAAGCCGAAGGTCCCGGTATCGGAACCACTTGAATGCTTTGTTTATGTGCCAGTTGGATCAAGGGAAACCCTGGGTCACTGATCAATGGTGTGCCGGCATCAGAAATTAGAGCAACATTTAAACCGTTGATTATTTGCTTAATGATTTGTTCAGAGTCATGGTTTTCATTATGTTGGTGTAATGCTTTGGTTTTATTAGTGATGCCGTGGGCTTGAAATAGTCTTTGGCTGTGTCTGGTGTCTTCACAAGCAACCAAATCGCAGCTTTGTAGCACCTCAATGGCACGGATAGTTATGTCTTTGAGATTACCAATTGGTGTAGCCACAACATATAATGTTCCAGCTTGAGTTGTAGAAGATTCATTCATCGAACAGTATTTTAATGCTTTCTGAGTTAAAATCCTAACCATGAAAATTATTATTAAAAAAATCTTACTGATTACGGTGATTCTTATCAATGCTTTTTTATTGGTCGCATGTGGTAACGGTAGCTCAGGGTCTAGTATCAGGCCAAATAATGATGTGAACAAGCGCAATGGACTTGATTTGTATCAACAACAAAATTACTTCGCAGCAACAGATTGGTTGGTTAAGGCATGGGCGAAAGATCCCAGTGATGCTGAAGTTTATGTGACTTTGTTAGATACTTGGTTGCAGTTGGGTGAAATTACTCAGGTTTGGAAGTTGCTAAATGAAAGTGATTTGCAATCATCAGAGGTTAAACTGATTGAGGCAGAAATGGCCGAAGCGAATCAACAATGTGAATCGGCTATTGATTTGACTGAAGATATAAATCCGCAGTTGATTTCGTCCATGTGGCAAAACCGTTATTGGACTTTACTGGCAACCTGTTTGACTGAGACAAAAGCCCACATTAAAGCCACTCAAGCTTTGGTGCAAAAAGAAGCATATACATCTGATGCTTTTGAGTTAAAAGGATTGCACAACCGCATCGTAGAAAATTTAATTCAAGTGAATGAAGAAACTTTGATATTCGCTATCGGTGACCCGGTTTATGATGAAATGACTATGGGGTGGTTAGAAGCAGCTTATGTTAATTTTGGAGCTGACGGTGTTTCGGGTAACAACTGGTTGTTACAATGGCCTAATCATCCTGCTGCCTCATACTTTTTAGACTTAAATCAAGTTAATAGGCAACAAAAAGTTGCTGTGTTGTTACCATTTTCTGGCCGGTTTTCTGGTGTTGCGAAAGCTGTTCAAAAAGGCATGTTGACAGCTTCAATAGCTGATATTGAAAATCAATATGACTTGATTTTCTATGATACCGGTAGTCAGGGTGAAAATGTGTCATCAGCTTGGTATACCGCGCAAGAAAATAGAGCCGATTTGATCATTGGTCCGTTAGATAAAAACTCGATTACAGCCGTTGAACAAATGCCAACACCTACCATTCCTGTGGTGTTATTAAACCAATCTGAAAATAACAATTATTTTCAGTTCACGTTGTCGCCAGAAGGCGAAGCAGAACAAGCCGCTGAACAAATGATCAAAGATGGTCGTAAGCGTGTATTGATTATGGCACCTAATGAACCCTGGGGTGAACGAATGACAACTGCATTTGCTCAAAGATTAGTAGATTTGGGTGGGCAGGTGGTCAACAATACTTATTTTCAGCTAGAACAGAATGATTATTCAGCACAGCTGAGACAAACTTTGGGCTTGGTTGAAAGTCAACTGCGCGCAAAAAATTTACAAAGTTTTTTGAAAATCAACTTATCTTCGGATGAAGTGGTTCGATCAGATATTGATGCGATATTTTTAGCTGCTCGACCAGACTTTGCTCGTTTGATGGTGCCGCAGCTTAAATTTCATCATGCCGCTGAGGTACCGGTTTATTCTACTTCACATGTGTTTGATGGGTTGAATAATGAACAGCATAACCGAGATTTACAAGGTTTGAGGTTTGCTTTGAGCCCTATTGAGCTTCAAACCAGCGATTTGTTTGAAGTTTTACCGTTTGACTTGAATCGTGTTGGTGGGAATAAAAAGTTATTTGCTTTAGGTTATGATGCTTATCAGTTGATTACTCGACTGGAGTGGATGAGCCGGGTTAACACGGGGCTGATTGACGGTTTATCTGGTAAGGTCAATTTGGGTCGAGATGGGCAATTCAACAGAGGTTTGTTATGGGCACAATACAACAATGGCTCAATCGTTGCCTTACCGCAATAAAACATGAGCGAACCATAAATAGTTTAGGTGGCCAAGCCGAAGCCATGGCATGCAAATATTTACGTCAGCATGGTTTGAAATTGGTGCAACAGAATTATCGAAGCAAAGTAGGCGAAATAGATTTGATTATGCGAGATAAAAAAAGCTGGGTTTTTGTTGAGGTTAAATATCGCACCCATCATGATTGGGCCAATTCGGCTGAATCTGTGACCCGCAGTAAACAACTCAAAATAATTAATGCGGCCAAGCAATATTTACAACAACGAAAAGTATTTGATTTGGTTGACTGCAGATTCGATGTGGTGGCAATTGATGAGAACTTAAGTGAAGCCAAAATAAATTGGCTTCCGCATGCATTTTACTGAATGAATTGGTAATTGTTTGGTCAAAGAAATTTGAATAGCTGAAAATATTGTACGAGCGGTACACATGAAATGAGGAATAAAAGTGATGAAATTATTTAAATTTTTTAAGCCATTTGTTTTTATTGGTTTGCTGATCGGTGGGTTATCTGCTTGTGCTCCTGTCATAATTGGCGGCGCGATAGTAACCGGTATTAATGTGGCACATGATCGACGTTCTGCTGGTCAGGTTCTGGATGATAAAATGATTACTGCGAGTGTTAAAAATGAAGTTCGCAAATCAGTGATAGATGATAGCCGTATCAAAGTTGAGTCTTATAATGGTGTGGTGTTATTAGTTGGTGAGGTAAAAACTGATTCTGATCGTGTCAAAGCAGAGGATTCTGCTGCCATCAAGGATGGTGTTATCAATGTGGTTAATGAATTGAAATTAGTGAGTGAAATATCAAACATAGGTCGCCGAAGTAAAGACAATTACATCAGTTCAAAAGCCAAAGCGTCGTTGTTAAAAATTAAGATGAAAGGTTTTGATCCAACTCGAGTACAAATAACAACAGCCAATCGAGAGGTTTATTTAATGGGTATTGTTAGTCGTGATGAGGCTGATGCGGTGGTTGAACGGATCAGACATCTACGAGGAGTTGACCGTGTGGTAAAAATATTTGAATACAGTGATTAACAGTCAATTTATTTGGGTATTATTGATACTATTTTTGATATCTGCTTGCCGATCTGATATTAAAAAAAGTAAGTTGGTTGTATCTACTAACATTGCTGAACAGTTTCTTGGTGCTTATAACGCTCATGATGAAAGTCAAATGCTGAAATTGGTGCATCCTGAAATAAAATACATGTATATCCATGATAATCAGGTTTACACCGAAACTCAAAACAAAGAGGCATTGGCTGATTTTTTAGTGAATTTTTTTCAAACCAACCCTAAGGCTCAATCCAAGTTGTTATCGTCCCATTTAGAAGGTCCTTTTATTCATCAAGTAGAACAGGCCCTATGGCAGGATGAATCTGGTGAACAGAAGTCTCAATGCAGCTTGTCAGTATATGAAGTCAAGCAACAACTGATTATTAATGTTTGGTATTTCACGACATTTAAATGTCCTAAATAATCTTAAAATTAATTCAATAAATTGAATTTATCGTTGTATCAGTAGTCTTAATGTAAGGGCTGCGTAGGGGCAGGTTCACTGAAGGAATTTTTATGTGCTTTTTAAATCAGTTGGTTTTACATTATTGGTTATTGCTCGGTTTTTTAATGGGTGTTATTTCTTCAAGTCTTGCTGCTGAGAATAAAGGTATAAATATCAATTATGATGGTGACAGGCAGGCATTGAGTATAAAGCATTGTTTCAGCAGTGCCCCAGATTATATAGAAACCAAAGACAACCACATCATTCAATTAACTGCTGGAATGCAGTGGCAATCCAAAGATATAAACTTTAAACGTGGGTATGCGGAATTACCTGAAGGTGAAGCTGGATGCATCAGCTATACCATTCAAACGAGAAACAGTAATAATTCCAGACGACTTAAGCAACAGCACCCGGATAGTCTGTTATTAAAGATCGATCACTTCTTGTGGCAAGCAAGTGATTATAAGCAACGTGTTTTACCTAAGATAACCATCAATCATAACCATGAAACTAAGGTTTCAGCACCTTGGATGTTGGTAAGCCGGACGGCGGAACAAACCGTCTATCAAATTAAACCGACGCCTCGATATTCAGATGGTTATGTGGCATTTGGTCAAATGGAATTGAAATCACTGATGTTAGGAGATTCAAGGATAAGGTTGGCCATCATGCACGGTAAAAATCCGCATAAAAGTAATCTGATTACCCAATGGGTTAAAACCATGGCAAGCTCAGTGGCTCAAGTAGCCAATAAATTCCCACTCAATGACATTCAAGTGTTGGTGATACTGGTTGATGGGCAGGGCGGCGGCGCTGTGCCATGGGGACAAGTTAATCGCGCTGGAGGAACAGGGGTGTTATTTGTGGTTAACCCCAACAAATCGGAACAACAATTATTCGCTGATTGGACTGCTGCACATGAATTCAGCCATTTATTAACACCTTATACACCGAATGACCGTTGGTTGTCTGAAGGGTTTGCCAGTTATCATCAAAATATCAGCCGTTTGCGTGCTGGTTTGTTGGATGAAGAGCTTGCTTGGAGTAAATTGCTTGCTGGTTTTGAACGGGGGCAAAGATCAGCTTCTCAGCCGACTGCGCCGACTCTCAATAAATCAAATCGACGGCATAATATGCAAATGTACTGGGGTGGTGCTGTGATTGCATTAAAAGCAGATGTGGCTTTACAGCAAGAAACAAGTGGTAGAATGAACCTGTCTCAAGCATTGGCAGGGTTGCAGGGTTGTTGTTTAGGAACTGGTAAGGGATGGTCGGCCAAACAATTATTCACCGAACTAGATAGGATTAGCCAAACGGATGTGTTTATGAATTTGTACCAGCAAGACGTGCTGTCGAAAGCTTATCCTGAATATCAGCCCTTATTGCAAATACTAGGTATCAAAAAGAGCCGCTACGGTGGGGTTGTGTTG
>CALLLZ010000421.1 GCA_938008005.1 uncultured Marinicella sp.
TACCACCTTTATTAAAAAAACCAACTTCTCTTTGGCTTTCTCTATCCCAAACAATTAAATCAAACTCAGTACCACCATATGAGGAATCAGAACATTGGTTGGTTAAACTATTAGTACTAAATGGAGGCATCATTTCTGAAGAGCCGGCTTCAAAATAAAATCGACGGGTTGGCATACTTAACACCGTTTCGCTTTCCCCAGCTACTATCGAATCCAAAACATATGTGCCAATCAATTCATCAGCCATCAAAACTGCGCTCACAGCATCTACACCTGTATCAAATGCCAACTCATAAATTTCATTATTAGCAAACATTTTTGCCAATGGTTCAGCATCATCTAAAGACAAGGTCGTATCACCAACATCAACATGGTTAATTGTATCTGCAGCAAAGAAATCATCAAAAGCAATAACTGGAATCGAGTAATTAATCCCCTCTAACACATTGATTATGTCTGCTTCAACCATCAAACCACCGTTACCAGCTACTAAGTCTTGGTTAACATTGCCTCCAGAAACTTCATCCCAAGCACCGTTTTGCAACCAAGCAGCTTCAAGTTCACCACAATTGGAAGGAACACCTATATTGCCTTGATCCACAGCTGCTAAAAAATCACCTTGCAATTCACCCATTTCAAGAATTTCAATATAACCTTCTCTGCTCCGGCTCATGTCCTGAGGACCATCAGTCAGTTCAAACGGCAGAAATTCCTGACCGTTTTTTTGTAAAAAGGGTGCACACGACGTATCATTACTGTACTGTTTAACAGAATCTTGGCCCACAAAAGGTGCAAAGCTTGAGGTGTCAGCCACAAAGACAAATGTCCAAGTGTCATAAGCACTTAAATAAACATTGTATGACAATACCGCATGACCATTCAGCCCTTCACGAACATTGATTTTTATGGCCTTACTGGCATCGGTTGGGTTGGTGACACTAACAAGAGTATTCAAGTCATTATTGACCGTGTAATAAGGCACCAACAACACCTCACCCAAACCTTGGTGGTTGACGTAAACAGCAGATGCACTGAAAGTACATAAAAGAAGTGCTAATAAATGAATTGTTTTCATAACTATGTCCCTGTTTAATATGGATTAAATTTATTTTGAATTGATTTTTTAGTATAAAGGTTTCTACATTAATTAAACGTTAATAGCTAATTATAAAACTTGATACAGCAGCTATTTCATTTCACATTAAGGGAGATGTTTGATATGTCAATTTCAGGTTCTGGCACGTGATTTTTATCAACCAATTTCTTTCCTGTTTCATCCAAGCTTAAATCATCTGTAGGAATATCTGGCGTTTCTATTTTTTTGTGGTGTACAATAATTGAACCGACCTCTTCAACACTCAAGTCATTGAAATCAAATTCAGGGATTTCTACTTCTTTGGTGGTAACGATTGGCCCATCAGCTTCCGTAATTTCAATGTGATCAATATCAACTTGAGGTGGTTCTGGTTGTGGCTTTTCTTCCAAAGCATCAAAATCTACATCCACCTTAATATGCGAAGTTTCAATGTGCTTTTCTGGTGCTTTAACTGGTCTCAGAATAACCGTACCAGGCTCATTTAACTCCCAATCGTCCACACCTTGTGGCTGCTCAACAACCACATTTTTTACCATACTGACACGAATACCAGCTTTTTTAAGCACAGCTCGCAAATGATTGGCTTTCTCTAAAGTTAACTCTTTCTTAAGCGTTCGTTCTTTGCCATCAAACATGATTTCTACTTTAGCAGGAGGCAACTTAAACAACTTTGAAAAGTTACTTTTAACGCGCTCCAAATTGGCATCCCTGATGGTTTTGCCTTTGAAAGTAATTTTAAATGTTTGCTCACTCATAAAAGTCTCTTAACTTCTTATCTTGTTTATACCACAAGTTTTCACTCCATTTAAAGAGTTCTGCCTTGAAATTTTCATCTGTTTGGTAGTTTTTGTTCAATAGTGTATTTGGAATAACGATTTTTTCACAATTTACCACCGCTTCATCGAAAGCTCCACACAAATATTGCCAATTCGATGGGGCCTGTTTCTTATAAGCCACGGTAATCAGCAACAGCTGTTGCATTTGATTGCCCATACTTCCTAAAACCACGCCAATACCACCTGCTTTGGGTTTCAATAAATATTGGAAAGGTGATGATTGTTTTTGTTGTTTATTGGCTGTGAACCTTGTTCCCTCGATAAAATTGATGACAGAAGTTGGAAAATTCTTAAATTTAGCACAAGACTTTTGGGTTTGTTGCATGTCTTTACCCTTAAGATGCGGATTTCTAGCCAAAAATTCTTTGCTGTATCTTTTCATAAAAGGAAAGTCCAATGCCCACCAAGCCAAACCCAAAAAAGGCACCCAAATCAATTCTTGTTTAATAAAAAACTTCAAAAAAGGGATTTTTTTGTTGAACACTGTTTGTATGATAGGAATATCGGCGATGGATTGGTGGTTAGCAACCACCAGGTACCATTGATCTTTAGACAATTCAGGCAAGTCTTTGATGGCAATTTTATTACCGTGAATCAAACGGTATCCCTTGCTATTAATTTGAATCCAAGTTTCTGCTATCCACACCAATATTTTTGACAAACCAACCCGAAGGGTTTTGAAAGGCAAGATCAATTTAAGCAAGGCAAACAGCAGTAAAAGGCTGACCAGTATCACTGTATTTACCATCAATATTATACTGGTTACGACTCCTTTCAATTGCTTCATCTATAAGTAAAATCCTGTGAGTTGTCCTGCATGATAAGTTTTGTGGCGTTAATTACAAGTAAAAACAACTATTATTTTATGATTTAGATGGACAAATGGAGAAAAAAACCTACAATATATCTCTTTATCCGCATTGAGAGATATATAACCCCATGAGTAACTACTTATTCACCTCAGAATCAGTGTCTGAAGGACATCCAGACAAGGTCGCTGACCAAATATCCGATGCCGTCTTAGACGCCATCATTAAAGATGATCCCCAAGCCCGTGTAGCCTGTGAAACCATGGTTAAAACTGGCACAGCAATAGTTTCTGGTGAAATCACCACCAATACATGGATAGATTTAGATGATTTAATCAGAAAAGTTATTGTTGACATTGGCTATGACAACTCAGATGTTGGATTTGATGGCAACAGTTGTGCAGTGATGTCATTGATCGGCAAGCAATCCCATGATATCAATATGGGTGTTGACCGTCAAAGCCCTGAAGAACAAGGTGCTGGAGATCAAGGTTTGATGTTTGGTTACGCATCCAATGAAACAGATGTATTGATGCCTGCACCCATCACTTATTCTCATTTATTGGTACAAAAACAAGCAGAAGTCAGGCGCGCTGGTCGGCTTAAATGGTTGCGCCCAGACGCCAAATCACAGCTAACATTCCGTTATGAAGATAATAAACCAGTTGCTATTGATGCAGTGGTATTATCTACGCAACATGACCCTGACATTTCACTGACGGATCTCCGCGAAGCTGTGATGGAAGAAATCATCAAGCCAGTTTTACCTCAAGCCTGGATTGACTCAAACACTCAATTCCACATTAACCCAACTGGCAATTTTGTGATTGGTGGGCCAGTTGGCGATTGCGGTTTAACAGGCCGTAAGATTATAGTTGATACTTATGGTGGTATGGCACGTCACGGTGGGGGTGCTTTCTCAGGAAAAGATCCGTCAAAAGTTGACCGATCAGCAGCTTACGCCTGTCGTTATGTAGCCAAGAATATTGTTGCTGCTGGCTTGGCTGAGCGCTGTGAAATCCAAGTATCTTATGCAATTGGTGTGGCTGAGCCCACATCTATCAGTGTAACCACTTTTGGCACCAATAAGGTGCCTGAGACCACCATTGAAAAATTAGTTCGTGAACATTTTGACCTTCGCCCATATGGCATCATCACTGGTTTGGATTTATTACGCCCAATTTATCAAAAAACAGCCGCTTATGGCCACATGGGTCGAGAAGATGCTGACTTTACTTGGGAGCGAACTGACAAAGCAGACCTGCTTAGATCAGAAGCTGGACTTTAAAAGACAAATATAAGTTACCCAAAAAACAAACAATTTTATGAGAACATTATGACAACTGAAACAGTTAAAAACATCCAACCAGATTATGTAATTGCAGATATCGGATTAGCAGAATTTGGCCACAAAGAAATACGCATTGCTGAAACTGAAATGCCCGGTTTAGTCCAAATCAGGGAAGAATATAAAGACAATCAACCTTTAAAAGGCGCTAGAATTGCTGGCTCATTACACATGACCATACAGACAGCAGTTTTAATTGAATCATTGCGTTCTTTAGGCGCTGATGTTCGCTGGGCTTCATGCAACATTTACTCCACTCAAGATCACGCTGCTGCTGCCATGGCAGATCAAGGCATTCCTGTATTCGCAGTTAAAGGTGAGTCTTTAGAAGAGTACTGGGAATATACCCACAGAATCATGGAATGGTCTGATGGTGGCGCTCCAAATATGATTCTTGATGATGGTGGTGATGCCACCATGTTATTAATTCTTGGAAGCAAAGCTGAAAAAGATGCCAGCGTACTAGATAACCCTGAATCAGAAGAAGAAACATTTCTGTTTGCTTCAATCAAAAAACGATTAAGCAGTAAACCAGGTTGGTACAGTAAAACTTTGGCTTCAATCCAAGGTGTCACTGAAGAAACTACAACTGGTGTTAAACGCTTGTATGATATGGCCAAATCAGGCGACCTTCCCTTCCCTGCCATCAATGTAAATGATTCGGTAACAAAATCTAAGTTTGACAATTTGTATGGCTGTCGCGAATCTCTGGTAGATGCCATTAAGCGTGCCACTGATGTCATGATAGCAGGTAAAAAAGCCGTGGTTTGTGGATTTGGTGATGTAGGAAAAGGATCTGCTGCTTCATTGCGTGGATTGGGTGCAACTGTTTCTGTTACAGAAATTGATCCGATTTGTGCTTTACAAGCTTCTATGGAGGGTTATCAGGTTGTCACTCTAGAAGATGCCGTTAAAGATGCAGACATATTTGTAACAACCACTGGCAACTATCAAATCATTAACTTTGAACACATGAAAGCCATGAAAGACCAAGCCATCGTATGTAACATTGGTCACTTTGACAATGAAATTGATGTGGCCTCTTTAGAAAAACACTGCAAGTGGGACCCAATAAAAGATCAAGTTGATCATGTAGAATTTGCTGACGGCAAGCGTATTATCTTACTTGCCAGAGGCCGGTTGGTTAATTTAGGTTGTGGAACTGGCCACCCTAGCTTTGTGATGTCAAATTCTTTCACTAACCAAGTATTGGCCCAAATTGAGCTGTACCAAGATGGTGACAAGTATGACAACAATGTATTTGTGTTTCCTAAACACTTAGATGAGAAGGTTGCCAAGTTGCATTTAGGCCGTGTCGGTGCAAAATTGACTACCTTAACAGAGAAGCAAGCCAAGTATATTGGCGTTGAAGTGGCAGGCCCATACAAGCCTGAACACTACAGGTACTAATGCTTTTTTTTACTAAAAAGCTAAAGAATGAAATTTTAAAGCCAGGCGCTCGTCTGGCTTTTTTATTGCCTGCTTTTATTGCGGAGTATGAAGAAAATGAATAAGCCCAATTTCGGTCTCAGTTTTGAATTTTTTCCACCTAAAACTGAAGAACAAAAAACCATCCTTTTGGATACACAAGCTAAACTCAGAAAGTTACAACCTGATTTCTTTTCAGTCACTTTTGGTGCTGGAGGCTCAACCATATCTGCCAC
>CALLLZ010000422.1 GCA_938008005.1 uncultured Marinicella sp.
GGTTATGGCGTTAAGTTTAAAAATTATCCTGAAAATATAGCATTTGACGATGGTCTTTCAATATCTGAACATGAGCCATTTGTTGTGACAGGGATAGATGAAGTAATGAGTCAAGACTCCTATGGGATTAAAAGAAAAGAAAACGAGTGGTATTTTATTTCTGAAGACGTTACAGAGCCAACCACCAATACACCGGTTATAGGTGTTAATGGAGTTGATGGTTTTTTGTCAGATTTTAATGGCTTGATGAACACTGCAAAAACTTTCCCCAACAGCAACCCTGATCCTGCTGCCTCTGACAGCAATACATCATTCGATTATGCCCACTCTTTTACAGATCTGATAAATTATTTAAACCCTACTCATTCAAGTTATGTTTGCGACTCGACGGGTGCAAGTCGTCCGGTTATTTGGCTAACTCCTCAAAAAATTGATATGACTGAAAATATAATTATTAAAGATTGCCCTAATTTAACGATTCATGGCTCAGGTAAATGTCTTTCTACAAATGCTTGCTCAACCATATTTGCAAAAGAAGAAAGTAATGGTGATGGTTACGGAGTTGAAATCATCAACTCGAATAATGTCACTATAAATGATGTTAATTTCCGGACGCTTGTTTCTAATGGTCATGAAGATTTTGCGATTAAAGTAATTAAATCCAACGATGTAAAAATAGTAGATAACTCATTTGTAAAATATGGTTCAGGTGTGAGAATTGATTCTTCTGATAATGCCATTATTTTAAACAATGAAATAAAGAATATTCCAAATAATGATTATGCTGTCAGGTATGGTTATGAGATAGTTGGTCAACAGGCAATAACAGGTCAACAAGTAGAAAAAATCAGTGATAACACTGTTATTTTTAGAACTTATTTATCAGATCGCAGTGCCAATACGGAGATCAACCCAGGGTTACAGTTACCTTGTAAGGATGAAAATGATAAACCAGTAATTCCATGTAAAGAGGACCGTGGTTTTGGTATGGCTACTGTTGTCAAAGTGGGTGCTTATACTAAAAACACTAAACTTTTACAGTTGGTATCAATCAATGCCGGAAAAGCTTTGCATGTTGTGGATGAAAGTGTAGTTAAAACAAACAGATCAACGCCAACTAACATCATGGCCTACCATATTGGAGCGGATCATGCTTCAACAGAGGGTGTTTTAATTGAAGATGGGAAGAATGTTAATTTAACCAATTTATGGATAGGTGCCAATGAAAACATGCATCATCTGGGTAATTGTCCTGATCCAACTTTACCATGTGATATTGGAGACTTTGATTCAGTATTTTCTGGCATAAAAGTGACTGGTGGAAAAAATATAGATATAGGTAACGTCTATGAACGAGGTTACGCAGGTCATGGAATACAAATAGTTGATGTAGAAGGCTTGTTCCTTTACAACTTTTTGGTGGGTAGAAACTCTAGATCTGCATCAAAACCTACTGCTACAGAATGTCTGAGTCCAGTTGATGATAATGAAGTGAGTATTAACGGTGGAATACCCTTTAATGGTATAGAAGTGGAAAGAGGGGTTGAGGGTGTTGTGATAAGGGGCGGCATTGCTGGAAATTTATTTGAGCACAATGAAGATGATGAAAGACAAGGTTATGGTATTTCTGTTGAGCCTAATGAAAGTGATCATAAAACATTCCTCAAAGGAGTTATCTTAAAGGATAATTGTTTCTTGAATACTGGAAACAGTTTATATGGAGGGAATGGCTCAAATGATGACGTATTTAAAGCACATAACCCGGGTTGGGATAATGCAACTGGCAATTAGACAGTTTTAATGTATTGTCTATGTTATTTTTAGTTGAAAAAGTTACGGTTATAATAAGAAAATAAATTAAAGCTGTAACTTTTTTCTCTTATTTATTAATCCGGCAACCTTATACACTTGATTCAAGGTGATAGATGAGTGCCAGATCACTAAAAGTAGGTGCTCTTAAGCGAGGCATAGCTTGCAAGTGGCTACAGTGACATATTGATGCCTTGTAAGCGAACAAAAATATTAAGGCTGAATACAAGTATCAGGTTGATAACAATGATTTTATGGCGACAAAGTTGCCTATAATGTTTTTCAAATAATCACATCATGGATATTAAATATACCGGCCACATAGCTGACCAATCGTTCAAAACCTTTACTAAATTCGGTATTTATTTTCAGGAGGTTGTCAGCAAGGTACGAGCTGTTACCGAATCAAAGATATACATTGGTATCTGTTTCGCTATAGCCGTGGCTTATTTTGATTTCTCTAGAAATGAATATAAGTTGATAATGATGATTTTTATGCTTTTCTTTGACAAGGTTTAGGCCGTTTTTTCGAATATAATTATATAGCCAATTAAATTTATCAATTTAAAGATCATCACCCATGAAAAAAAACCGTTCTATCACACCAGCCCAATGGCAAAAAATCAAGCAATGGTTCAATGATAGGATGCCACCTTTTATCGGTGTTATCGGCAGTGATTCCAAAGCAGTCATTCTTAAAAAGGAATTACTGGCACTGGGTATAGATACCCAGGTAATAGAGCAGATACATTGTCCGATCGGGCTGCCTTTAGGCAAGGATACGCCTGCTGAGATTGCCATCAGTATCTGTGCACAACTGCTTCAGGTTCGTGAATGAAAAGTCTGACAACTGATATTCAATGGTTTTTTGCTTTAACTGCATTTGGTTTTTCATAATGAGAAAAACAATTGGTTTGTTGGCTTTTAGCCAACCGTTTTATAAACCCTTCGGTTTTATAGGTCGACTGAAGCCGACAATCCTAGATATAAGCGTTCCTCACTCCTCGTCATCCCAGCCGAGATCCAGCGAGAGCAGGGATCCATTTTTAAAACTTTTCAACAAATTTTAGATACTAGCTAATTTTTTATTTTTTTGTGACAAGAAATAACCTCGTTTTTCGAGTATAACTATAGAAGCTTATTTTTTAAAAACATCGGTTACGGTCCATGACAAACAACAGTTCAATCTCACCACCCCAATGGCAACAAATCAAGCAATGGTTCAATGATTTGATTGATGTACCTCAAGAGCAAGTCAAAGACAAACTTGTCTATTTAACTCAAGATGAGCAGCTTATCCAAGCTGTACTTGATATGCTGGACGTGCAC
>CALLLZ010000423.1 GCA_938008005.1 uncultured Marinicella sp.
TTTGGATAAGTTTGTGGGTTCCAATCACAATATCGGCTTGTCCTGCTTCACAAGCGGCCAAAATAGCCTTGGTGTCCTTGGTACTGACAAATCGAGACAGTAGCTCAACCTTTATAGGAAAAGGCGTAAACCGATCAACAAAGTTATCATAGTGTTGTTGGGCTAACAATGTAGTTGGCACCAGTAAAACCACTTGCTTTCCTTCATTGGCTGCCACGAAGGCGGCTCTTAAAGCAATTTCAGTTTTACCAAAGCCTACATCTCCACATATAACTCGGTCCATGTGGGTTTGTGCTTGCATGTCTTTAATAACTGCATTAATGGCGTTTTGTTGATCTTCGGTTTCATCAAAAGGAAAACCGTCACAAAATAACTGGTAGTCATCCGGGTTGAGTTGCATGGATTGACCACCAGCGGCTTCTCTTTGAGCATACAAGGACAATAATTCAGCTGCCACGTCTTTGACTTTTTTGGCGGCTTTTTGTTTGGCTTTGTTCCACACTTCAGAGCCCAGCTTATGCCAGGGTGCGTTTTCTTCACTGGCACCCGAGTAGCGGGATACCAAATGTAATGAGGAAACTGGTACGAATAATTTATCACCGCCAAAATATTCAACTTCCAAATACTCAGCTTCACCATCATAATCCATCATTTTCAGGCCACGGTAACGGCCCACACCATGATCAATGTGTACAATGGGTGAATCTAAATGCAGATCGGTCAAATTGCTGATGATATCTTCTGGGTTGGCTTTGTATTTTTTAACTTTTTGGTTGCGTGTGACTCGCTGGCCAAATAAACAGCCTTCATCCCAAATCTGTAAATCCAGTGACTTGAGGTAAACACCATTTTCAATAGGGGCAATACATATGCCACGATCAGCATTACTAGTTATGAAATCTTGAATGTCAGTAAATACAGTGAATTTCTGTTTGCAAGATTTGAGTTTGGTTAAAATCAAATCTTGGCGTCCCAGGGAATCTGAGGTGATTAACAAACGCCCTTTTTGTTGGTCACAAAACTCAACCAAAGAATCGTGAGTATCGGTGTTAAAACGGTTGGGTAATTGGCTGTTAAAATTTATTTCAAATTGATTATCATTGGCCAGGCTGTTATTGGCTTGGTTGACGCATATGTTTTGAAATTCAGCAATAGCAGTCCACGTATTCTCTGATTTGATATAAATATCTGTAGGAGCAAGTATAGGGCGTTGAAGGTCATGCCGACGTTCTTCATAACGGGCGTTGATTTGTTTTTCCCAGGTTTTTAAGATGGGTAAAGTTTGCTGGCAGTGAATGAACACTGCATCGGTGGGTAAGTAATTAAATATATCAGCAAGTTCTTGATGGAACATAGGCAAATACTGTTCAATTCCAGAAAACTTGATTGACTTTCGAACATCTTGATACAGTGTATTTTTTCGGGTATCTACATCGAACCATTCACGAAAGCGACTCAGGAACAATTCTCTGGCGGCATCATCAAAAGGAAACTCGTTGGCTGGCATCACATGTATGTGATCAGTTTCTTTGATGGTTAGTTGCGTTTCAGTATCAAAAATACGAATGGTCTCAATCTCATCATCAAATAATTCAATTCGATAGGCTTGATGACCACCCATTGGGAATAAATCTAAGACACCACCACGAACAACGAATTCGCCAGCTTCTCGAACTTCATTGACATGGATATAACCATTTTTTTCAAACAAACTCCGCCAACGGTGCAAATCAAAAACATCACCCAGTTGCAGATTTAAGCTGCGGCCAATGATGAAGTCCTTGTTTGGTAGCTTCTGCATTAAGTTTTGTGCTGGCATAACCACCACCGCATTTTTTTTGACAGTACTGATTTGTGCTAAAAATTTCATCCGCTCTGAGACAATATCAGGATTAGGTGAAAACACATCATAGGGCAGGGTATCCCAGATAGGAAAATGTAACACTTCCAATGCATCATTTTTTGCACACAGAGAAATTTCACGTTCTAAAACCCTACTGTGGTGGACTGAATCAGTTAATACCACCAATAAACCAGGATGAATGGTGTGAAATTCATTGATCGCCATGGCCAAACCTAAGCCTTTCAGGTTCAGCCAATTCTGATTTTCATTGTGATTTATGACTTGTGGGATCAACATCGATGCATCAAGTTTTAAAGGCAGGCATTGTAGCAGTTTTCAAATATTAAGATTGAATTGGCTTGGACTTTTTCCACACTTTATTATCGATAAAGTTCAGATCACTGAAGTGCTACTTAGCTACTGGAATTTTATATCTATTGCGTGTTTTTGTTGAGGTTTACAGAGGCTACAATAAACTAAACCTTTTAATTTTTAGACTTTATTATCAACCTGTATAGAGTTGCGTCAAAAGTTTTAAGGCTGATATGGCTGCAAATCCTTCATCAAATAAGAACTTACTTATGAGTTCATTTAAGACTTCAGTCCATTGAAGTTTCGAGAAAAGGCTGTCTTTGAGAGTAATCAAGGGCTTTGAAAGTGGTTTAAAGACTATACTTGTATAGATGTTTTTTTATACCATGGCTCATCCTTGAGCATAAGTCTCCATTTGAATCCGTTGTATGTATAAAATAGGAAGTAATTTTTACTGCCTTACTTATATTAACCCGGCGACTAAATACCACCCATTCAGGACTTCAAGAAATTTCCATATCAAGACGTAGCTTACAATTAATGGTCACTCCATTGATAAAAGCTGCAACGCTGAGAAGGAGATTTCTTGAAGCCCCTAACTTATTGATTATATTGAGAAAGGTCTAAGTCAGTTCGCCCGTAGACATCGTTATCAGCGCTTGATGTAGAGTGACTATAACTTTGCATTGATGCCTCGCTACGAACGAACTGGCTTAGACTGAATTGAGTGGTATTTAGTTGCCGGATTAATATACTCGTAAAAAAGATCAAAATCTTGTCAAAATAATTGAATTAATTTTATAAGTGGGAATTCTTAACACTTTTAATATGATTCATTTTTGATTTTATGGAATCTAGATATTGGCATGAACACGCCTTACCTCGCTGGAATGAGGCAAGAAAAAAACGCTATTAACTCGGTTCAAA
This sequence comes from uncultured Marinicella sp., assembly GCA_938008005.1. Classification (GTDB taxonomy): domain Bacteria; phylum Pseudomonadota; class Gammaproteobacteria; order Xanthomonadales; family Marinicellaceae; genus Marinicella. The sequence goes on from CALLLZ010000423.1 coordinate 3,083, forward strand.
TCTTACTTTGGTGGGTAAGCTTTAATCTTCTTTATCTTCTTTTCATGGTAAATATCAATCCAGCGCTATCAGCCTTGATGCTGTTACTTTTAAGTTCAATAACCTCAAAAAACATTTCGCCAAAGTCTATGGTATTATCAATGAGTTGATAAGTTCCACCCGGATGTGTTTTACCTTCTTTTATCACAGTCCAATCACCTGCTGTAAACTCCCAAATAACAGTTATGCCCTCGCTGCTAGGAAGAAATAAACCTTCATCAACCAACCACTGTCCAGCAATATCTTCCTCTGTCAGTTGAATTGAGGTGTTTTGTTTAGACTGTTTATTCGTTGTGGCTTTGAGTTGAATTTTGTCTGATTTTAGATTATTGGGTTTGGTTTTACTGTAGTGGGTAACACCATTTTCATCAACCCATTTATAAATCTCACCCAAGGCACAATAAACGGGGGCGAATAGCAAAAAGACAAGTAAAATTTTCATGGGTTGCATTAACGCTTATTTTAAGCAAGTTCTGTTTTAATAAAGGCTGAGCTATTTTTTAAATGCCAGTTTAGCCGAGTTAATATAAATACACCGTTATTTATTAATCAAATAATCTTGAGCTGTATAATACCCACCGTTTTTACCTTCGTTAGTGATCAAGCGATAGCAGATCTCAGCGATGTCTTTTGGATTAGCCAGTTTGCCCGCTTCATGCCAGTCGTTCCATAAACCGACCATAGGGAAGTTTTTGGCATCTTGGGAACGAATTTCTGTTTGCATGCCGGTGTTCATAACTCCTGGGTTAATGATCATACAATGAATAGGTTGTTGTTCATTGGTTTGTTCTTCGGCCAAAGTATCAATAAAACGCTCAAAGAAGGCTTTGCTGGCAGAATACATGGCCAATCCGGGGATGGCTCGACGAGCTGCTCCTGATGAAATGTAAGCTATGGTTTTGTTGCTGGGTTGATGTTGAAAAGCCATTAAAAAAGACTGCAGTAATGCCAGAGAACTTTCAATATTGATATTTAAGTGTTGTTTAATAGTCGTAGATTCTGCATTGGGTAATGACCCAAAAGGGGCCAAGATGGCGGTATTGATGATCAAATTAATTTGATCATAATTTTCTAGACTTAATGTGTTGAAAGTATTTTGGAGAGTCAGAGCAGTTGATTTAATGTCATTAAAATCACAGTTTATGTGATTGTTTCCACTTCCTGAACGAGAAAACTCAATCACGTGATGATCTTGATTTTCGAATGTTTTTACCAGTTGGCTGCCTAAACCCTTAGAGCCGCCTGCAATATAAGTGATGGCAGTCATTAGTTAATATCCGTAAAAATATACTTGTATGATAAGGACAGGTGTTTGATTAATCAACAATCTAATCATGAATGCTTTTTACTGATGATGTAAAATAAAAATAAATCACTTTTGTAAATAGATAATCAGCCATGAAATCAGACCAACTTCTTAAGCAACTAGACCCTAAAGTTTATCAATTATTTGATCAATACGTACACAGCCAAATAAGTCGCCGCCAGTTTTTAAACCAAGTCGGTAAGTATGCAATTGCTGGTTTAAGTGCGACAGGTATATTGGCTTTACTGGCACCTAATTATGCCAATGCGATTCAAATTCCTGTATCAGATGCTCGCGTTCAAGTGGCGATGATTGAGTACGATTCACCAAAGACTGGCACTCAAATAATGGCTCAGTTAAGCACGCCTTCCACTGGTGAGAAAATTTATCCCGGTGTTGTTGTGGTTCATGAAAACCGGGGATTGAATCCTTATATTGCTGATGTAGGTAGACGTGCCAGTATTGATGGTTTTATTTCAATAGCTCCTGATGCTTTGAGCCCGTTGGGAGGG
>CALLLZ010000424.1 GCA_938008005.1 uncultured Marinicella sp.
CGACATCTCCCCCTTTAATGGTTAAGTTGTTAATTGTTAAATTGCCAATTTGATTGGGTGCATTACCACCAATACTAAAGAAACGCATCGGTGGCGCAGAATTAGACTTTGTGATGGTTGAACCATTACCTTCTATTGTAATTGTGGTCATGATAGATGGTAAGGCATTGTCCCCAATACTGTTATTGTCTACTTGATTAAAAACAAAATTACCATTCTCTGGCAGAACAATTACATCATCACCAGATCCTGCGCTGCATGCACTAAAAGGTCCGTCTGTCTCTGCCGCTCTGATTGCGGCTCTTAAGGAACAAAGCTCAATGGTTCCCAAGCCTCCACCGGTAGAATTTACTTCTATCACGGCTGCATTAACTTGAATATTAATGAGTGATATAACTATTAACCCCACCATTGACTTAAACTTCTTCACTATTATCTCCATTTCACTTAAGACTATTAATATGGCCTTATATTAATCATTTAATTTTTCATTGTTGAAAAATAGCACACAGGGAATCATACTTTAAAATTATTCACGATCCAATAGTCGCTACTGTTTTTTTAACCTAACTACACAGCACCTTTCATCAGAAGAGTAGTCATCGACGTTCAATGTTTACATAATGAATTCTTATTTAATTGTTACAACTTACTTGCAAGTTAACTGCTATTAACAATCACCAACTCTAAAGACTTCTCTATTATTTAAGGCGCTTATATTTTGCCAACGCACTTAACCGCAGCCAATCTGGAAAGGCTTTAATATGATCTGGCGACCCCCTTAACTTAATTTTTTGGGCTCTAATTTGTTTATGAATATCTTTAAAACCCCGCCAAACCTCAATAAAGTCTAGAATATCAGCAAATACAAAAACATCTGCTTCATAACCAGGGTTTTTCAAACACATTTCAACTTTTCCATCCAAGTTAACGATCCAAAATCGATCCAATTCATGAGGTACACCAGTAAATAAAAACTCAATCACTGTTCTGCCATCTGGCATCATTTCGGTGTTCATTCTTAAGTGCATACTCCAGGCCAAAAAAGCAGGGTCCAAATCTTCATTGTTCATGTCTCTGGCATAATGCTGCCCCCAAATAGCCATGTCCATAACGATATGCTCTAGGGCTAACCCACCTTCTGTTAAATGGTATGAATAGCCTCTTTGGCCCTTTAGCTTTCTGCGTTCCAACAGTCCATAATCTTCTAACTCAGTTAAACGTTGGGTTAACAGCGAAGGAGAAATCCGTGGAATACCTCGATGAATTTCATTGAACTGACAACAACCATCTAACAAACGACTGATCACCAAAATCGTCCACCTACGTGAAAGCAACTCTACGGCAAGTGCCAGTGGACAATATTGACCATAACTGGATTTCATCGTATATCTCCTTTTATAAAGCTAACTACAGATTTAATAGTAGCATAAAAAAAATGCGATCGATAAGCTGGCATTAATTTTTAATTGAATGGATATATCACTATGAAAACTATTTTATTAACTCTAATACTTTTAAACATCCCAAGTTTAATTTACGCCAATGATTTTCCAAGTGTCCATGATGACTCTGCCTCCCAAGGCAGTTTTGTGGTAGTTGGTCAAGAATTTATTATGGAGGGTGACGATTTTATTTTACATCCTGATTGTGATTCTGCCAGCCTCCAAAATGCAATCAACAGTGGTGCATCTGTCATCCGAGTAACTACCGACACCTACAATACAAGACTGGAAATTGATAACCAAGATGTGACTATTATTGGTGGTTACAGTTCATGTACGTCTGCTGCGAATGGTAGTGGGGCCTCCAACCAAAAAACTGTAATTGATGCAGAAAATACTAATATAGACTTGCCCGGCATCACCATAACTGGGAACGAGAGCAGACATAGAATCGAACTCAGAAACATCAGAATTGAAGGCGGACAAGGTATTCCAATGTTCAACGGTGGTGGTATTTCTGCTTTCAATGCTGATGTGGAACTTATACTGAGAAATGTAGAGCTTTTTAACAACAGTGGTATTTGGGGCGGCGGCATGTCATTGTTTGCTGGTGATGTCGATGTCACTGCCAGAGATTTACTGGTCAGAAGTAACATGGCCACACAAGGTGGCGGTGGGATATTGTGTTCCGGTAGTAATTCCAGCATCACCATCACCGACTCAGGTGCATCAGCACTTTCAGGCATCTATTCAAATGCGACTCTCGATGGGAATGGTGGTGGCGTATTGCTACAATCAGGTTGCGAATTAAGCACCTATTCTGGAACCACAAACTGGAGTGCCAGCGATTTACGCGGCATCAATTACAATTCAGCCATTAATGGCTTCGGAGGCGGCGTGGCGGTTGAGTCAGGTGCTAAGCTGTTCTTGAAAGGTTACGAATATTGTAATAGTGGCAGTTGTTTGGGTAACATCGATCATCCGATTAATATACTAGGCAATGAAGTCGCAGGCGCGCCCGCCCGAGGTGGTGGTTTGTATGCCAGTGACTCAGGTTCAACCATCATTGTTGAACATGGCTTAATCAGAAGCAATACGGCACCTGGAAGTGGCGGTGGTATTTACATTACCAATCAGGCGACTTTGAATGTCCAACAAGTTAATAGGCCTTGTTGGGCTGGACTTCTATGTAATCGAATTGATTTTAACCGAGCCAATACTGGTGGCGGCGTCCAAGCTGATGCTTCAACCTTTATTAATATCAATCACACCTTCTTTACGGGTAATAGAGCCAATAATGGCACAGCCATGAGGTTTGGTACGGGCTCCAGTGGCAATCCATTGGCTCACATTAACTCCAGTGTTATCAGCCAAAATGGTACTGGTGGTGATACTAATTTCAGTGATAATGGCGTAATCAACAGCGGTAAAGATTTGAGGATAACACACAGCACCATAGCTGATAACAATGTCAATCAAACGGTTATTGGTCAAGAAGTGTCAGCTCAGATTGAAGTCATTAACTCAATCATTCACAATTCTGGCGTTGATATCTATCAAGCAGAAACTCAAGGACAATTAACCGCAGATTGTTTGCTTGTGCATGAAGACATGAGTTTTACCGGAAATAACATCACAGTAGGTAATCCGGATTTCATTAACCGCATAGGTGGCAACTACCGCCTCGCTAATACATCTCCCGCCATTGATATGTGTGCAGCCACACCAGTCACTGTCTCATTGTTTGATATCGACGGCCAAACCCGTGGTTACAATGACCCAGCTGTGATGAATGTTGACGGTCCATTCGATGCAGGTGCGGACGAAGTTTTTTATAATGACCTGATATTCGCTGATGGATTTGAGTGAAGATATTAATAACCTGGCATCCTAATACCTTGTGTTCAGCCTCCATGTGTCTGTTCGATCACACCAACGGTAGGTGATATGACACTCATCGGCAATCCTGAATCCAATGTATTAGGCTGCCGGGTTAATAATGTTAGAATTAATTTATATGAAGGAATTAACTGGAATGAACAAAAATACTCATTTTATTATTTTAGTCACAATACTTGGCATGTGTTTGTTTTGCTTTACCATTCAAAGTAAACACTTAAGTGCTGAAGCCGTGCCTGAAGTTTTTTCAAAACAAATAGCAGTTGAATGGAATGAACTGGTAATGGGTATTGCCCAGGCCGAGGATGGCCTGCTCACTTTGAAAGGCGTTCGAACCGCTGCCATGATGCATGTAGCTATGCATGACACATTGAATGCCATTGAATCGATGTATACAACCTTTGCTTTGCACAGCAAAAACACTCCAGCAAACCCTTATTTAGCAGCCTCTCAGGCTGCTTTTGAAATTGCTATCAGTCAATATCCAGGTAAACAACCTGTGTTTTTAAAATTATTAAAACAATGCCTTGATCAAGTACCTGAATCCAAGCAAAAAACCCAATCCATTGAGCTAGGAAAACAAGCTGCTCAAGCCATTTTAGCTAACAGAATCCATGATGGTTGGAACAGTGAAGCTCGGTACCAATGGCATCCTATGGGGCCTGGCGTCTATGCTGAATTTAATGAACACAGTGACACACCTGAAGGTTTTATTTTTGGCGCTGGTTGGGCCAAAGCACAACCGTTTATCCTCCCCAAACAAAGTCATTTCAGGTCTCCACCACCACCTGCCATCAACAGCAAAACCTACACCAATGCATTCAATGAAGTCAAACAGCTTGGCAGTCATGAAAGTTCAACCAGAACAGCCGACCAGGCACATCTGGCCATGTGGTGGAAAGACTTTGTTGAAAATTCGCATAACCGGTTAGCGAGACAATTGGTTCAATCTGAAAACTTGGATTTGTGGGAGTCAACACGATTATTTGCCTTGTTGAATATGAGTGTTTTCGATGCCTACATCAATGTTTTCGATAATAAATTTTTCTACAATCATTGGCGTCCTTTCACCGCAATTCGGTGGGCTAAAAACGATGACAACCCTGAAACAGAAGCAGACGAAAATTGGAACAATTTACATCAACACACCTATGCATTCCCTTCATACCCATCAGCCCACGGTACTGCTTGCGCTGCTGCCATGACTGTCTTGGCTGATACATTTGGTAATGATTATCCATTTACCATGACCACATCCGAAGTCAATAAAGCCGGGCCACTTTCAGAAATCATCACAATGACACCATCTAACCGTTCTTTTAAGGGTTTTTCCGAAGCTGCTTATGAATGTTCAATGTCACGAGTTTATCTAGGTATCCACTTCCGATATGACTCGATTGAAGGGGAAAAACTGGGTAACAAGGTAGGCAATTATATTGTTGAACATGCGATGCAAGCTTTATAAGAAAAGCTGTTATTCATGTTTATCAGCCGTTGGTTTTGACTGCGTCCACTCAGACCGACCCTACTTTGCAGTGAATAAAATTAGTGAACAACAAATTGAGGGTTCCGTCATGAAAAAGAGTGCATAAATTCATCAAGCGAAGAAAGTACTGAGACCAACTTGAATGATGAATGGTTGTACCATTCCGAACGAAACCACAGCGAAATACAACTTGAGGCCC
>CALLLZ010000425.1 GCA_938008005.1 uncultured Marinicella sp.
CACAGACGCAGCATCTTGGACGGTCACACTGTTGTTGAGTATACCAACCCTTGGGCCTTGTTGGCCACGAATGACAACCTGACCAGCGCCGGCACCAAAGCTGCCAGAGTTTACTCCGGTAACTTTGTTCAGAGTTTGATCAATCGACAAGCCTCGGTCTAAAACCAAATCTTCTTCGCTCAAGATGGCTACAGGTGTAGTCATTTTTAGTTGATTGTGCTCTAAAGGATTGGCTGAAACCACCAAATCATCAAGTGTTAGGTTATCAATGTTGATGGAAATTGGTACACCGTTATGTTCAATAGTGGTGTTGTAATGTTTGCTGTTTGAAATTTCTACATCAATTTCATAACGGCCATAATCTATATTGTCAAAACTAAACTCACCGGCTTGGTCGGTTGATGAGCTGGTTTCAAGGCCGTGGATTCTGACAGTTACATTGTTGAGGTTTTGTTGTTGTGCGTTGGTGATTTTTCCTTTTAAATCACCGTTTCCTTCTTGGGCCTGAAGCGCTGAGGTGAATAAAATCACCGCCAATAATAATGTTCTCATGTTTTTTCTCTTATTTATTTTTTTCAGATCAGCGTCAGATTAAATCTGATGCTGATCAGTATAAATTCCGATCACGCATCATCCAAAGTCATGATTCGGGTTTAAATTTAAAGTTAAAATTTATATAAAAAAATATGAGAAAGTAGGGGGGCCACGAATGAATTCGACAGTGGTTTGAATTGTTGGTATCAAATCGTGTGTATGGGCCTTTATTTTTATCTGAAAAGCCACATCCAATAAAATATATTGTGATTGATAATTTAATGTTGAATCATCATTGGATTGAATATGAATACACACATCACAGGTCTCAAATTCATGAATGACAGCCGAGTGAGCTTCGTGCACTGTCAAAGACAGCAGCAACATCAAAATCACACTGTGAATCAATCTAGAATTCATAGTTCTAGTTATAGTCATTGCTTATTAACATTTCAACCCTTTATGCACTATTTTTATACCTTATCTTTTATTTCTATCAGACAGAATTAATGGTTGATAGATTAACGAAACTGGCCAAAAGTTAAAACTTTAAATACCTCAGTTTGGCTGAGGTGGTAAAACGGTTTTATATAACTCATAGAAATACCATCAGAAGTTACGATTAATTATCTTGTTTCTGGTTTAATGTTTTAATTAATTTATTTTTTAATTGTTCTTAATTGTGTAATATGTAAGTACGTTTGACGAAAAAAGGGGAAAAAGAAATGTTTAATTTAATCTATAAAAATGGTTTTATATTTTTGATTGTGAGCTTAATTTTAGTAAGTTGTCATTCAAAGCAGAGTTCTGAAAAGCAAATAAGGTCGATTTCAATGGGAGAAACGATTGATCACATCCAATTTGACTACATGCCTTTTCCAGAAGGGTATGGTTACATGGAAAATCTAAAAGCCTTGCAGCAAGCCACTGATAATAACAATACTCAGGTTATCAGGGCTCATGCTTGGAGCCTTTGGGCTGGTATCATGCAACCAGTTGATGGTTTGGGGTGGCCAATTTGGTATACCTGGCCAAATACCAAAGGCGCTTTTGCAGTGACAGAAAAACAATTAATGGCAGCAAAAACTAGAAACAGTAAGGTTCCAAAGTCAATAAATACCAAAAAAGGAGCTTCATTGCGTGCGGTTAACAAAACAAATCGACAATCAGCCCATGCGCCAGCTGTTGATACACCTTCGCCAATCTACAAGGTTCCTAAGGCTGTGGTGACTGAGTTTCCTGGTGCTATTTGTCAAACCAGTTCAGGTGGCAAGACGATTTGTGATGGTGAACATTTTGTCAACAATGGTGATATTATGATTCCCACAGAGTCTTTAAGTATGGAGGCGATGCAAGATATCAGAGGTAATAAACTGTATTTGAAATCGACACTTGATGCGGCTCATCAGGAAGGTAAGCCGATGATCAATGTAACTAATCGCTTTGTGGTTACCAAACACATGTATTGGCCAGTCAAGGCAGAAGGAATAACAGTCATCCCAGTTTGGAAAGATAATTATCCAGACAGCTTTACCGGTTATGCTGGTTATGAATTTTGGGACACCTTAGTCGCATTAGAGCCCAGTAACCCTGATTCAGTAGGTACTCAGGTTGAAGGTGCGTTTTTATATCACGTATTGAATAATGAAGGAACAGAGGTAATACCAACTGTTCGAGGTGAGGCTAAAGTTTTTAGCATCAATGATTTTTATCATCATAAAGTAACCCAAGCTGATTGGGATAGTTTTGATGAAGCAGATAAAGCCATCATTACAGCTGCAAGTTACTGGGCCAATGATCAACCATTTGAAGTGGGTGATTATTTGATTTCTATAGCCATGCATGTAAATACCAAAGAGTTGGAGAGTTGGACTTTACAAAGTGTTTGGTGGTCTGATACCCCCAATATTGGTATGTATGCTCAAAACCGTCCTGTCTTACCGCAAGCACAAGGTCCTTGGGATCATTATTTGCTTACCGACGCATATGCGGTTCCTGCTATCAATGGACAAGTGAAAAAGGCAGTTAATCCATATATTGAGGGCGTTATACATCCGATAGCCACAAATTGTCGCAACTGTCATGTCAGGGCAGGTTGGCCACAAAATAAAGCCAGTTACCAAAATGCGGGTTGTCCTGACTTATTGGCTGACCTCACCCCCCAAAGTCAATGCTTACAAGGTATAACATTGAGCGATTATCTGTGGATTATTCCAGACAGGGCTCAGTAAAAGGTAGCCTGATTATTAACCATTTTCTGTTAGTTTAGGAGATTACCTCAACTTCATTTATGTTCGGACTGCCAGCACACAGCTGGCATTGTCCTGAACAGCATTCTTTGCTGTATTTATTCACCTCTGTTCAGAGGTAACTTTTTTATAAAGTCTAATCAATCTTGTGACAGAAATATCCATGCTATTTAGTTAAATATTTTATTGAATTAAGTGAAGAAATATGGCCTTACTTAGACTATTGACTTAAAGCAAGCTTTACTTAATTATTCAATATAATTGTATATCTGATTAAATATGTGTCAAACTAACTAACGGTTTAGATCTATTGTTGTGAATGTATTCGCAGTTATATACAGGGATATGATGCAAATCAACTTTGAAATATTACGAGGTTTTTATGAAAAAGACTATTATATTAATACTTGTTTTGTTCAGCTCCATAATTATGGCTGATGATATTTATAATTTGAAATTTAATAGTATGACTGGTTTGTTGATTAACCCAGATGAGCAATACTTATCAAAAGGTTTAACAGATAAGAAGGAAGGTAGAATAGAATCTGCGTTAAATAATTTTACAAAATCGGCTGGATATGGTAACTATATTGCCATGTCTTTGATCGGTTACCATCATATGGAAAATAAACAATATATCGACTCTTTGGCTTGGTTGCAGTTGATTGATGTAGATAAATTAACAAATAAAGATAATATGCTGGATGTAAAGACCCGATTAGAAGCGTATTTAACTCCTGAGGAAATGACAGAAGTACATGCCAGGCGTAAAGAACTAAAAAATACCTATGGAGCTTTGGCGACTTTGCTAAAACGTCAAGAATGGAGAGATAATGCAAAAACATCCAATGTACCAGTTAAAACCGCTTTGCGTTCAGCAGCAACACTGGTTCTAAGGAGTGGTTTGACGGTAGATTCTGCTTTTGTTATGAGTCAAATTAATGGTTATGTGTACAACCATAAATTCAGTGGCCAAAATGCTTTTACTATTTTGGAAGAACAAGGAGCTATTACTAAATAATTAGTATATATTTGTCAATAAAATTTATCGCCACATTTATCTCATGAATAATTTACAATGTTGCACGGTTTGAGCGTATCTAAAAAAATGAAACCATTCAGCATCGTTGTAACAGGCGAGCCAACTTATATAAAAAGTTTAATCAACTGCATCAGTTATGGTCCAGATGATTTAATTACTCATCGTTACCAAGTCAATGGCTCTGATGCGATCAGAGAAGTTCGATTAAATTTCGGTAGTTTGCAGGTTGATGAAGATCACCGCATTGATTTTTTTGGTGGTAATGATGAAGCCTTGTTTGAATTCATTGACAATCGCCCTAGTAATGGTTTCAAAGGGATGATTGTCACATTAGATGCAGATAATTCGGTGTCACGTGAAAATTTTAAAGATGTGTTAGTAAAACAGATGGCTTATTTACGGAAATATGCTTTAGTCATTGGTGTTTCAGGTGCTGACTACGCGTCAATTAAACAAGCAGAAGAGTCAGTGAGACAGTCCTTGACTGAATTGAATGTGGTGGCGCCGGTTTTCAGCATAGAACCAGATAACAAAGAGGATGTGAGTCTATTGGTTGAGTCGTTGTTATGTTTGGCTCGCCCTGGAATCAGTGACAGCAAAACAGGTAAGTCATCTTTTAAGTTAAGCGAAGAACTGAATTAAATATACTGCTAAGAGAATTTTTTTACTATGGCCATTAATCACCCAAAAACTGAATTTGTAAGCGTTTGTTTTCATAACTTTGACCATATTTCGAAAAAACTCATCTTGTTTCGTCTTAAGGACCCTCAATACTCAATTGAATTGATGGAAGAGCCTGAAGATTCAGATGTGTGCCTTTTTAATCAAGAAAATTCGGCAGAACAGGCAGAAATTGAGGCTTTGTATGAGCAGTTAAAAAAGCTGGATGTGCCGATGATATTATTAACAGCTGAAGAGGATTTAACTGATGATGAACTAATGACAGTCATTACTAAACCTTTTCAAAATCGTCGTCTTAGCGACTATTTATATCTTGTTAAGGATACATTTTACTCTGTTTTAGCAGATAAGTTGAAACGCAAAGCGGATGAGAAGGTGCCTAAGTTAATTTACAACAAGCACCTGTCTAATGCCATTAGTCCAGAACAAATACAGTTCGAACATAATCGATTCTATGCGCAAAAGTATGTTGGATTGAATCCTGATATCGATTTTACATTGGATGAGCAAGTTAAGAAAATTCAGATGAATCCGCAAAATTATTTTTTTTATTACCTTAAAAATGCTTATGAACTGTCTAAGGTTAAAAAGAAGATAGCCTGTGTCAAAACGGTTTATGGTGTTTTTTATGTGGATGCTCTGAGAAAAGTGATTTTTCATGAAAAAACCGCTGAAGAGATTGTAAACATACACAAAATTCCATTTTATAAAGATACCAAGGTTTTTATTCCCAAGCTTAAACGTGGTGAGCTGAATGATTTGAACCGCTTTGACTATGAACCTTTTGTTTGGCTCAGTAGCATCAATGCCAGTAAGGGGAATATTCCGATCGATACCAATTTTGAGGCGCCAGTTAGATTGGTGGCTTGGCCGGACTTGACTAAGCTGGTAGTTTTTAAACATGCCATTCGCATTATTTCGTTATGGTCTAGAGGCGTTTATTCGTTGAAACATACCGGCAAGTTATTAAATGTTCCCCAACGTTACCCTTTAACTGTTTATACCGCATTACATGCATTGGGCTTGATTACAGAGGTGAAGAAGCGATAGTTCTTCAATAAACATACGATACTATACCTTAATCAATAGCAGCAATATCGCGTTAGATAATATTCATACATCGGGTATGCTTGATCATTAGCTAGCGACAATTCACATACAGAAACTTGTAAATTTATAATGGAGGCGCTATCATACGAAGAATGTCATACATAAAGGGTTGAATTATGAAAACTGTAAGTAAAATAATATTTTTGATTATGTTGTTTTTTTCGAATTCTTTACTGGCATTAACAGAAGTACAAATCAATCGATTGTCATTGTTAGCAAAAAGCTGGGCCGCAGCTAAAAATTTTCACTCTGGAGCATGCCAGATCAATTGGGATGATGCTTTAATCAACACGATTCCTTCAGTAGTTGATGCCGTTGACAGTAATCAATTCAACCAAAACCTAGATATGTTGTTAAATCAGTTAGGGCAAAACCAAGTTGCTTTAGGGACTATTCCTGTTACACCTGAAATGATTGCTCAAGAGATTGATTTAACTTGGCTTGAAGATACAGAATTAAACCTGGCTAACCGGAATAGGGTTAAAGCGTTTATAGAGGATTTTCGACCAAGGTCAAACTGCTACGTAGATAGGGGAACAAGGGGCGTTGGTGAAGGGGGGTATAGTAGGGATAACCAGTATTTTAATGTATCAAATCCTAATAGAGAAGTAAGGCTTTTGGCTTTATTTCGATTTTGGAACATCATCAACTATTATTTTCCTTATAAAAATTTGATTGACCAATCTTGGGATCAAGTATTGGAGGATTTTATACCCTTAATCTATGATGCTGACTCTAATCTTGAATACCATAAACTAATGAGAGTATTTACTGCACAAATTAAAGACTCTCACGCCTTTTTTATCAGTCCAACCTTAAGAGAGAGCATTGATCGGTATTACTTACCATTTGTGCTTAAAACCATTGAAGGTAAAGTGATCGTTTATAAAAAAACAGATGTACAAAATAATGTGGGTGTTGGTGATGAAGTGATAACAATTAATGGCGAATCTATGCAAGTATTGTGGCAAAAAAATCGCTTGCTAACGGCTGCATCAAACCCAACAACTTTGGTTAGAAATACAGATGTCTTCTTAAATATTGGCTCAGAAGGGCCGGTTGTCATTGAATTGAAAAGTCGAGACAATGATAGGTATTCTGTACAAACTTCATATGGCCAATACCCAGCCGATTTATATACCAATACATCGGCTAAATGGGCTAATATGGATCAAGATTCGTGTTCTATTGGGTATGTTGATATGGGACAGCTAAACGTTGTTGATATACCTCAGATGATGAATCAATTTATGAATAAAGATGCCATTGTTTTTGATATAAGAAATTATCCAAATGGAACTTTATGGACGTTGGTCAATTACCTATTCCCTTCGCCATTGAATAACGCCCGTTTTGCGCAAGCAGATTTTTCTTACCCAGGAGCATATAGGTGGGTTAATTCGGTTATTGGGCAAGGTACATCGAATCCTTATGATGGTAGGGTTATTATTTTATTCAATGAAGAGACACAAAGCCAAGCTGAGTATACAGTCATGGCTTTAGAAAAGCATCCCAATGCGGTCAAAATTGGAAGCCAGACAGCAGCGGCTGACGGCAATATTACAAAGGTTGATTTACCGGGAGAAATTCAAGTTTATTTCACTGGTTTAGGTGTTTATTATGCTGACAATAAACCGACACAAAGAATAGGCATTATTCCAGATGTATTTGTTCGCCCCTCCATTCAAGGCATAGTGCAAGGTAGGGATGAGGTGCTTGAAAGGGCGTTGAATTGTGAACAGATAGCTGATTTAAACTGGCCCGAACCTATTGAACCAAAAGGTGGTTTGTTTTGGGATATCAGCCAATCAGGCAAAGGTTTTGATATTGCTAATTTTGAGCACAACTATGCAATTCTTCCTTATGATTTTAGGGCAGATGGAAGCCCTGTTTGGTATTTAGGCTTGGCTGAATCCGATCAGGGAGTATTGTCTTTGATTCCTGATTCTATGTTTGAATACAGCCATAACTCAGAGACCAATTCGCTGCATCTAGATCCATTGGATACGGCAATGGACTTTGATTTTAAGCAAGGCATATTTGAAATTGAGTGTGCGGTTTCAGATCCTGAGAATAAACGACAGCCCTCTCAATTAGTTTGGCAAAATAATAATCAAATAGAAACACAATGTTTAGAAGAGTTGGTTTTTTCAGGCTCTGTTGGAGTGAAAGATTACACAGGGTTGTGGTATGGAGGTGTTGAAGATAATGGTTGGGGTGTTTCAATCAATACACAAGGTAACAGGTTGGTAGCAATCGTGTATATGTATGATACCAACGGTCAGGCTATGTGGCTGGTTGGAAGTGGTGATTTCAATATGGAAGGTCCAACGGAGCTTAACTTGCTCAAAGCCAATGGTTTTTGTGAAAATTGTGATGATCCTGGTGTTAGTCATGAAAGTGTGGGTAATTTAACACTGTCCTTAAGCGAACCCAGTCAAGTTTTTGTAGATCAAAATTGGATTTCATTGACAGTCGGGAACAGTATTTGGAATCGTGAACGAATGCCAATAAAAATGCTGAGCAAACCTCATTAATTATGATGTAATTTTCTTTTTTTAATCAGTGATTGGTGTTTTGAATTCATAACTTCTCATTATAACTTCGTTGTTATTTTTTAGCTGTTTTTCATGGTTTAGGCACCATTAGTTAATCGGGAGAATACAACTTATGTCTAGTTTTAAAATAACTGAGTGTTGATAGTAGCTGATCCATCATGGTATGGATACTAAGCTCGCATCATGTATTTTTAACTTATAGAGACCTTTGCTCGATTCATGGATAAAGTTAAAAAGCTTAAATACCTTTGCATAATTTTAATGTTGATGTCATGAATTCCTTTAAGACAGCGTATTAAGCCTAAACAAGCCAAAAATATTTGCTCTTTCCTTAAAATAATTTTTGATCAAATACGTTTGGCTGTTTTTATTGCTAATAATTTAAGGAGGTTTGTATGCGTATTTTTATGTTCAGTGTTTTTATTTTTTTTGGCGTATTTGGATCTCATTCAACAGATGCTAGAGGTGGCGAGATAATTACGGTTGGTTCAGATAGCGCTTGTGATCATAAAAGCATCACGGCGGCCATAAGCAATGCCCCAACAGCAGGACTTATTGAAGTGCGGGTGGCTAAAAATGTGGTGCTCACAAGTTTGCAAGTGATTGATGATCGGGATGTCATTATTCGCGGTGGTTTTGATAATTGTGCTGATACAACGGCTTCAGGACGCACGGTTCTGAATGGTTCGGATTTTAGTGGACCCATTTTTGTTGCCAACTCACATGAAATAGAAGGTTCAACAGTGAGTCTACAATTAGAGGACTTGGAAATTACAGGTGGAAGGTCCAACACCGATGGAGGTGTAATTGGGTTGGTAGGTGCTTGGCGGTTGTTTTTAAAAAATGTCAGGATGTATGATAATGAAAGCAATTTCAATGGAGGTGCCATTGCCATTGAAAATTCGAGTAATTTAGATGTTCATGACCCTGCAATTTTTATTGACAACAATTCCGTTCTTACAAATAATACTGCGGATAACGGTGGTGCCATAGCATGTGACGGTGGCGGTTCGATTGAGGCTAAAAATATGCAAATCTCACTCAATAATGCAAATGCAAATGGTGGAGGTGTTTATTTGACCAATGATTGTCTGTTTCTATTACAAAACAGCGGTGCATTGCAAGGTGTATTTTTGAATGAAGCACAGGGATTTGGTGGTGGTATTTTTGCCACCAATAATTCATTAATACTTTTATTTAGCCAAGCCTCATCTGAAGCAGTTGGTTCAGCTGCTGTATATTCAAATACAGCAGCCAATGGTGGTGGTATTGGATTAACCAGTGGTGCCCAATTAATTGCTCGAAATGCATTAATTAATGACAATACTGCAAGTTCTACTGGAGGCGCTATTAGGTCAACAGGTGGTCATATCTTGATAGAACGAACACTCCCAGGGGCGCATTGTCATCAAGAAATTCGCTGTTCCCAAATTTCTGGTAATCAAGCCAATGGTATAAGTGCTGGTTTTTCAGGTGGTGGAGCGATAGCTACATTTGGAGGTACGCTAGAAGTTAAAGGCACTTACTTAGAGAACAATCACGCTTTTTATGGCAGTGCCATTCGTGCCAGATTCATAGATTTGGGGCCAAGTCTAGAACGTAATGTAAAATTAATTGGTAATGTTGTGGCTAAAAATAAAGGCGCGCCTCAGGTGGTTTATCTCGATGAGACTTCTGCTGACATCGCTTTTTCTACTTTTGTTGATAATGAGGACATGGATCGGGTGATCGAAATGGCTTATCCGACTACTTCGGCCAGTGGCAATGCAGTGATAGTTTCTGGTTCTGTATTTGATCATCCTGGAACAACCTTGCCATCGGCAGAATTAACCACCGCAGGTTCACCTCCAACAGGTGATTGTAACCGCAATGAGCGTGATTCTAGCGGCGATCTGGCTGGTCAGTCCAGATCTACAGTTGCTTTACCAAGTTTTGAGGATCCAAGCATTGGAGATTATCGTTTACAAGAGGATTCTGCTTTGTTGGATCGCTGTGACAACAGTTTGCTGGGATTAGAATCTAATGTATCGGCCAATGGTTTTCTGCGACCGGTTGATCACCCATTTGTGGATGTTTTCGGCCCCTATGATTTAGGTGGTATCGAGTGGGTTGATTCAGACATAATTTTTAAAAATGGCTTTGATTGAACTAATTGAAAAACCATTTGATACCTGTATAAAAAGCCTGACCTTCGCCACTGTAGAAATAATTGCCGTCTGTACCACCCGCATCAGGAATGGGGAGACTGGTGCTGATGTAGGTTTGGTCGTTGAGGTTTTTGGCATCAATAAAAAATTCGAAATTCGGTGATTTTTGATAACTGATAGATAACCCTGTTAATAGATAATTTTCAGTGCGATAGCTGTTGGCTAAATCAATAAAATAAGCAGATGGAACCCACTCGATATTGGGGCTGAATGACCAACCTGATGGGTGCTCATACGATATGCGAGTTTGGAAGTAATGCTCTGGAACACCCGGGATTTTGTTGTTACCAAATATTGGATCATCATCTAATTTGAATTGGCTGTATTGGTAACTGGTTTGTAAATTCAACTGATCAGATGTTACGAATAAAGATTGATTGAGGTTCCACTGCAAAGCACTTTCAATACCCCAATGGATGGAATCGTTTGCGTTGGTGGTTCTGGTGTTGCCGTTTGGGAAACGAAAACGGATAAATTCATTGTCTAATTGGCTGTAATATAAGCTGATGTCCCAACTAATTCGATCATTGAATCCACGGGTTCCTATTTCGAAGGTATCGGCAGATTGGGCTTTGATCGGGGTGTTGAAACCAGGTTGGTTACCATTATTCAATTCAGAAAATGTAGGTGCTTCAAAACTTCGGCTTAAATTGGTGAACCATTGAATGTTGTGTTGGGGAAGATACAACAACCCAATGCGAGGGTTGATTTGTGAATAACTGCGATTACTTGTGATTACTTGAGGAAAGGTTTCTGTGATGTCACGTTGAGCTTGTATGGCTTGTAATCCCAGGGTCAATGACAGCTTTTTGGTGTTGGTGAGTTGTAATAATGGGCGCAGGTAGTTGTAACTTAAGGTTGTTGTTTGTGCTTTTTGTTGTCGACTTAACCGAGTATCTCCAGCAAAACCAGCTTCGTTTTCACGGCGTAATTCATCTTGATCACCCCATTGAGAGGTCATGATTATACTGTGCGGCCCTGGTTGCCAGTTGAGGTTTATACCAACATCATCTGAATCGCGGTTTATGTAGGTAAAAACAGGGTTTTCTAATTCTTTGGTGGCAGCAAAGAACGCAGCAGACCACTGTTTGTTTTCATGATGAAAGCGACCAATTTGATAGGATAAACGTGTGAGTGTTAAGTCACGATTGAAGTTGCCATTGATATTAAAACCTCTCGATTGAGATGGATCTTCATTTATCAGTGATCGAGATAAACTGCTGGGTAATTCTGCATAGGTATTCAAATGATATAAACCAAAACGGTGTTGTAGGTTTGATCGGCCCTTGTTGGCATACTGTATGTCAAATCGGTTGCTGTTTTGTTGGTTTTGTATTCTGAATCCTTGTTGGTTGAAATGACTGGCACGAACGCGCAAAGCATGGTTTTTATCTGGTAAGTCAGGGGTGTATTCAAGCATGGCTCGTTGTGTGTCGAAACTGCCAGCGGATAAACGTAATTGATTGTTCTGAGATGATTGATTTTGACTCGGAGTGGTTGTGCCTAAGTTAATCACACCGCCCAAAGTGCTGCCACCTGAGGCCATGCCATTGGCACCACGATAAACAGTGACATAGTCAATCAACCACGGGTCTACAGCTTGGAAATCGAATGAACCATCGGCGGTGTTAAGTGGTACGCCATCTTGCAATAATAACAGGCCGCCGCCTTGGAATTGGCGACCTAAGCCTGAACCTCGAATCGATATGCGTGCACTTTCGGCGCCATTGCGTTGTTGCGCGAAAACGCCCGGAATAAAGTCTAATACATCTTTGATGTTGGTGGATCGTTGGTTTTCCCACACTTTTGCTGTTGAGATTGTGGCACTGCCTGCCCAAGCATTGATACGTTGGGCTTCGGCTTGTATGGGTGCTGGGATATTGCGCACATCATCGGTAACTGTAATGACATTTTGTTCAACTACACTTTCCTGAGTATCTGTAGGCAAATGTTCGGGTTGGTTAACAATGTCTTGTTTGGCTGAAGCTAAGCTGATACTACCTAACAGCAATAACATGATTTTATCGGTCATAATTTTTTATATTCTATGGGTTTAAAGTGGCTTGTTTGTTTTCAAATCGTATGATCGTTTGGCTGCTAAATTATGTATTAGAGACCTTTGCTCGATTCGTGAATCAAGTTAAAAAGAT
>CALLLZ010000426.1 GCA_938008005.1 uncultured Marinicella sp.
ACAGGATTAATACTGCCCCATTAATCCTAGAGGCCTGCCCTCCAGGTCATTAAAAAAAGCCATCCATTCTTCTTTGCCATCATCATGGGTGTGGACCTTATGTGGTGCATGGGTGAATTCGACTCCTTTTTCAATTAATAATTGGTAACTTTCTTTGATGTGGTTGGTTTGAAAATAAATAATTGACTCGACTTTATCTTCGTTTTGATGGTCTTTTGCTTCAGACAAAAACAAGCGCGTACCATCAATGTAAAAGAAAGCCAGTTTGCCATAGGTGTATAAATGTTTAAGTCCGAGTATATCTCGATACCAAGCTTCGGATTTTTCAATGTCCTTAACCGTGCGTGAAACCTGTCCTATTGAATTGACAATGGTTGGTGAATTTAAATGTTGGTTCATATTTTTTCTCATGTGAAAGGCACTGTCTTTAGGTGCTCCCAAATATTTCAGTAATGATTTTTTATCGGTGACGCCAGAGTTAGGAATAACTTGTAACTTTCCAACTACATTGTTGATGTGGTATTTAATTGCATTGATACTGACCTGTAAATTATCAGCCATTTGTTGGTTAGTTAAACCATGCTGTGCCAAATGTACAACCCGCCATTCAGCGGGTGTAAGAATGTCTGGGTGTCTTGGGCGGCCTTTGTTGGGGTTTTTACTCATATTCACTATTCTACTGAATATAGAGGCTACTTTCCCTACCTGAAAAATGATTAATCAATCAGTTTTGTATTGGAATCTTTGGTGTTTACGCCACCAATCGTGATGGTCCAATCAGTGGAGTCACTGTTTTGTTCATTTTTGAGGCTACCTAAAGTTGTTTGATCAGAATCAGTAGGTATGCTACCGCTGGCTTGGTCCAGGCTAATTTGATCAAGCACAATGGTTTTATTTCGGCTTGAAAGTGAAGTGGCGCCAATTTTTAACGTTCCCCAGTTGGCAATTGGCTGCTGGTCTTGATCGTTGATGTTGCCATCTTCAATGGTTAAATTGCCGGTTAATTCGAAGTGTTCATCTTTAAGTATCAACCTTTGTTGAGTGCTTAATTGTCCTTGGGTTATTGTTAAATCACTCATGGCTGTTACCCAAGGCGAGATTTGCTGCAGCTGAAATTGGTGCAGGTTGATATCAGCGGTTACAGTTAAAGGTGGAAGTAATTGAGCGTCGTTGATATTTAACACACCTTGATCGACAAAATTAATTTGGCTCTCGAAGGTGAAATTGCTACTTAGATTATTAATTTGAAAAACATCAAGTGATTGGACCTTGAAAGGTAAATTGGCATTCAGTTCATCGTCAATTAAATTGACTGACCAGTTTGAGCAGCTGATTTGGTTGACGGTGATTTGCCAGCCAGGTATCTCGTTAACCATTGATTGATCAGTTTGTCTGGTAGTTGGTGATTCAGAATGATTGTTTTGGCCAGAAACATCTGTTAGTGGCCAATTGATGTGCCATTCGCCTTGATTGGATTCGATGCTTTCTATATTAACAGTTTGGGTTTCTGTATCAATCTTGATTCTTTGGATATTGGCAGACAGATTTTTAGTCGTGACATCACTTTGCCAGTTACTTTGTAGTGATTGCAATTCAATGTTGGAAAATTCAAGTAATGGCTTTTTACTCAATAACCAATCGATGTGCCCTTTGGCTTGAATTGTGCCAGCATGATTCTGGAGATTTAAATCATCAGGTAAAACTTGATTGAGTGTAGAAGCTTGCCAGTCAATAAACTCTATCTCGCTGTCTATGAGTTGTTTAACATGGTTGTAACTACCTGCTAAAACCACGGATTCGTCGTTTTCTGTGGTTATTTTAATTTCGAAATGGCTGTCCTCATCGGTCAAAATGAATTTTTCTTGAATGATTTCGAAGCTTTTAATGTTGAGGTTAAAGTTTTCTTTGATGTTACCAGCTTGTAGGTTCATGCGACCTTGGGATAGGTGAATTTGCTCAATAGAAAAATCAATAACTTTATCATTGTTCTTAGAATCAGCCATATCAGGTAAAGCAGGCACAACGACCTGGCCCGCTTCGTCGGTTTGTATGGTGATCTGTGGATTCACCAAATTCAAATCAGAAAATTTCCATTCACCCCAAATTAAATTCATTGGATCAAAATTAACACTGACTAATTTACTTTTAAACCAGATCTTTTGATTAGAGTCGGTCAGTTCAAGACCTTCAATTTCTGTATTGAAGGTCAGTGGATTAAATCTCAATGCAGTTATATTTGCTTGCATATTTAAATGCTTAGATAATTGTGTACTGAGCTGTTGGTAGATAATTTTAGGTGGATAGGTATAACCTAATATTAAATAAGCAAACATTAAAAGTATGAGCCAAAATCTTTTGTATTTGTATATTTGCTTATTCATATACTGACTTCATAATTTTACTGATCTATTCACAGTTGTTTTGTATATTCCTAATCACTTTAGTGGTAATTGCCTAGGATGTGAATCAATTGTTGTTGAAACTGTTGTTGTAATGATTTGGGTTCAATTATTTTTGCTGCTGCCCCAAGTCGC
>CALLLZ010000427.1 GCA_938008005.1 uncultured Marinicella sp.
GGTCCACCACCAACAATAACAACGTCAAACTCCATAGATTCTCTGTTCATATTCTGTAACTCACAAATTTCATTATTTTTGACATACCAGTCATAACCCATTTAACAGGTTCTGGTAACTCCACGCCCCCAGCATTTTTGGCGTCATTGCCATGCCGTATTTCATCTGTTTGCATTTGTTGCAATATTTTTAATGATTTCGGATCGTCCTCTCCGATGTCATCAATGTGTTCTTGTAAATGTGATTCCACTTGTCTTTCAGTTTCGATCACAAAACCATAACTCACAGCATCACCAAAAAAAGCCGCAAATGATCCAATGGCAAAGGAATGTAAGTACCAGAATGGATTTGTTATACTGGGCTCTGCGCCCAGTTCATCCAATCTAGATTGGCACCAGTTCAAATGATTATGTTCTTCTTCAGCAGCTTTGAGTAAATGGTTTTTGGTTTTCTCATCTTTGGCCATCATGGCTTGTCCATTATATAAAGCTTGTGCGCAAACTTCACCTGTGTGATTGATGCGCATTAAACCAGCGGTGTGCTTTACTTTTTGTTCTGGCAGCTTCATTTGTGGTAAGTCTATTCCTGGCGTATCTTTCGAATTTTTAGTTTGGTGGCTCAACACTTTTAACATGTGGTCAAATTCAGTCATCAATTGATTAATAAATGACTCATGATTGGCTTTAATCGGTTTAATTTTCATGGTTTAAGTGGTTTTGTCACTGTGAGTGTCATGGAGTTATATTTTAAACATTTAATCAACAATATGAGCTTATTTCTCATTATTTTACAATTAGTTTATTGATATTTACCTAAAAAGCAGTAAATTACACACCTTAACTTTTATTGAAATGAGATAACTTATGAAAAAAGTAATATTGATAGCTGCATTAACTTCAACTGGGACTTTTGCTAACTTCGCACAAGCAGAAACAAAGTGGTCTGGCAGTGGTTTATTAGGGTTTTCTGCCACATCTGGTAACTCAGACACAGAAAGTTTAAATGCTGGCTTGGCGGTAAAGAGAGAGTCTGATAAATGGGTCAGTGACTTGAGCTTGGACTTATTGCGGGCATCTACTGATGACATTGACACAGCTGAAAGATACACCATTAATACCAAAACTGGTTACAAGTTTGATGAAAATGACTACATTTATTATGGTACTCGTTGGGATAAAGATAAATTTTCAGGTTTTGATTACACCATCACTACGGGAGTGGGTTGGGGTCATAAATTTTTTGATAATGAAAAAGACCGGTTGATTACTGAAGTAGGAGTTGGTTATAAAACCGAAGCCATTGACATTGATCGCACTGAGAATAACGGTGCTGTATTACTGGGCAAATTAGATTATATGCATCATTTTACTGATACATTTAAGTTAGAAGATGTATTGGTTATTGAAGCCGGTGATGACAATACTTTTATCCAAAATGATTTGGGTTTGTCTTTTGCTGTCAGTGAAGCATTTGCGGTTAAATTAGCTCACCAAATTCGTCACAACACCGATGCGCCTGCTGGATTCAGATCTACAGATACATTGGTTTCAGCTAATTTGGTTTATGACTTTTTTAAATAAGTATTAATTAAAATTGTTTAAAAAAACCCGCATTTAGCGGGTTTTTTTGTAGCTGCTTAAAAAAGTAACTTAAACAATATTTTGAAAATCAATTTTAAACATTGAAAACTAAGAAAAATATGTGGAGACAATGTGGTTTTCCTTAATTTTTTTGATTACCTTGCAGAACCGTTACCGGGTTCATCATCTTCTTCTGTCAAGTCGATGCTGAAAATTGGAACGCCATTCAATTCCCACAGAATATGAGTTTCGTCACTAATAGAGTTGGTACCTCTGATAATAATGGTACCACTTTGGCCTGGTTGACCTGAATTTGTCGTAGTAAGTGTGGTGGCCCCTCGAATTTTAATATCAGAAGCACTGCCAACAGCACCTGATGATGAATTGCAATTTAAAGATACAACCAACAATAAACACAAGACTTTACTCATATAGAACTCCATTACTTTGTATTGTTAAATATCACAGATACCATGTTTGTGATGTTCACTTGTCATAATAAACTTAATTTTATTGTATTAATGCTATATGTGATGAAACACACATGTGATGGTACGAAATACCAGCTAACAAGTACAATTATACGACTTGTAACAATGAGGAGAAAGCAAGGTTTAGAGCACGTATTTTTCCTATCGATTTGAATGTTTTTGAAATTGTATTGTTCTTGAATTTAGGAGTTTGAAAAGTAAACTCTATTGTGGTTTGGATTATGGTGTTGGGCTGCGCGTTGCTCAGCCCAATCTACATTTTTCTTGGTTTAAACCAGCTTGATTTTAGCAAATTTTCTCTTACCGACTTGGAACACTTCATGGGTGCCAGCAGGGAAGGTTTGTTTTGGGTCTTCAACTTTAACGCCGTTGAGTTTAACAGCACCTTGTTTAACCATCCTGATTGCATCTGAAGTGCTAGAGCATAAGCTCGCATTTTTCAATATATGGGCTATA
>CALLLZ010000428.1 GCA_938008005.1 uncultured Marinicella sp.
GTCGTTCGAGTAGGCCACACCAGCCTGCCTGAAATCACTGCTAATGCTGTCAAACTGCCGCCAACCTATGGTTATTTGTTGAGGGTTATTAGGGTTAACAGCAATAGATGGTTCATTGGCCGCATCATTAATGACATTATCGCCTGTGGTCGAAAGATTCACTTGGCGACTGATAAAAGCTGCTTCATCGCTTATGACCTTTGCCGACCTTAACAGACTCATAGGCAACAGTTTTGATGGTTGCTTAGTTTGCTTTTCTGAGCCCCAGGTTTCATGAGGCCTTTTTTTATCAAGATTCTGTTGAGCCAACCCTGCAAATGACAACCAAGATATAATAACAATTGATATTACTTTCATATTGAAATGATCGGTTTTATTATCAAATATTATAGCTTTCGTAGTTTGTTTTGTAAAGCAAGCCTCTTCTATACCGTTAAGAACACCACTTACAATCAGTTCTGTCAGGACTTTATGTTACAGCTGGTATATTCACAATCAATCAAGTGTATGAATTGATTCATTTACTGTGACTTGAATTTTTAACAGGTTTATTGAAAACACCAAAGAGGCAAATAACCAATAATGATTCATGCCAAGTAACAACCACCAGACAGTCAAACCCAACACGAATAACCAATCTAACCATGGTCTTTTTTTAAACCATCCCACCAGCATGTAGAACGTCACAAACACCGTCATTATAACCATTGTTGTCGTATCAGAAATATACGCGGCAATCACATGAATTAATAACAAGGCATTGAATGACAATAAATCACCAAAACGCAGGTTTTGTTGTTGCAATAAAACCACTGTGATTATTAATGTCAAAATAGAAATTGCTTGATTGATCACATGAAAATCAGTGGTTACACTCAAAGTCACAGATATTACCAACATCAACACCACCGAACTGATGACCCATGACTTCAACCGAAACATTTGCAATAATGTTATGCCCATCAACAAGCCCAACAGTAATGTACTCATATCTAGCTTATCAACGCTTGTTATCAGGTCGGGCGAAGTTGTTGCGATTCCGCCTGTTAACTACTTTTTTGAGTTTTGGTGCATGAAAAAGGTAACGGTCTGAGTTTCTTTAATGACCTTTTTTGTTTGTTTGTTAATTAATAAGGCTTTGACCTTATGTTCACCACGATAAATACCACCAAAAACTTGAGTACTTGAATCATCAGGCTTATTTTTCTTGCCATCAATCATGAATTGTACTTGGTATTTCTTTAATTGTGCTGGTGTCAATGATGAAACTTGAGCAGTTAGCTTGCCACCTGTACCCCACAAGTTTTGTTCATTGACAGGTGCGATGAGAGAAAAGGTTTCAACCACAGCAGTGTCTTTCAGCTCTTCACTGTCATCACCTGAAATCGGTTTTATACGGACCTTCACTGGGGTAGAGGGAACAATAGAAAGCGGTGGTAAATCCGCTTCCTCATAATCATCAGTGGGTTTCGTTTCGGTATAGTGAGTGACACCATTTTCATCGGTCCACTTATAAATCTTTTTTTCTTCTTCAGCTTGAACAACTGAAAATGCTGTCAATAAACCCCAAATTAATAAGGCCGAAAATAAACTGTGTTTCATAATCAATCCGCAAATAGCATACTTTCCTTGTTATACAGTCTTACTGCAAACCATGCAAGTAAACCACCAACAAATAAAGTACCGAATACACAGACAGCCACATTAAACCAGGTAACGACTTCACCACGAATTAATTGACCTATGATGATATTTTGACTCATTATGGGCGTGGCTATCATCCAAAGCTTTTCTTTGACAGGTAAAAACATCAACAACATGCTAGGGATCAATGGGATAAAAACCACCAGATTAACGTAAGTTTGTGCTTCTTTGAATGACTTACTGAAAGCAGCAATGATGGTCTGAATAGATCCCGCCAACAAAGCCAAAGGCAACAGAACCAATAACATTAAACCCATATCAGACATACTCAGTGAGAGCGTCATCCCCAATGATTTAGTCGGATAAAAAGGCATGGTTAGCTTGAATGCTATTAAAGTAAGTACCAAGGTCAATAAACCAAAACTAACCGTAGCAGCTAACTTACCTGCAAGAACTTGAACACGGCTCACCGGATTCAAAAACAAAGGTTCTAAGGATTTCCGCTCTTTCTCACCTGCAGTGGTATCAATGGCCAAATACATACTGCCCATAAACAAACCCATAATTAAAAAATAAGGCAAAAACAACATCATCTGAGCCCCTTTTGATTGTGCAGTCGCTTGATCATGCTCTTCAATACTAACAACTTTCATCAAACCAGGGGAAACACCTCGCAATTGTAATCTCATGGAACCAATACTTGATGAATAAGCATTAATTAATGCCCTAACTCGCCTGACCGATACACTGGCCGCACCTTTGGCAGAATCATCAAAATACAACATCACCTTGGCTGGTTTTGCTTGTTCTATTGATTCAGCGAAATTTTCACTTATGGCCAACACAACATCATAGTCTTTATCTTTGATCGCATCTTCTGGTGACTTATCCAAAGTTACTATTTTCA
This sequence comes from uncultured Marinicella sp., assembly GCA_938008005.1. Taxonomy (GTDB): domain Bacteria; phylum Pseudomonadota; class Gammaproteobacteria; order Xanthomonadales; family Marinicellaceae; genus Marinicella. The sequence continues at coordinate 2,552 of CALLLZ010000428.1, forward strand.
CATCCTGGCTGATCAAGTGCTTTTCTAAATTCTGTGCATATTCCATATTAAAAACAGGCAATTCAAGTTGCTTTTCAGCCTTATCTTTACCCATTTGTACCGACATATAAATCAGCCCCAGCGCCATCAATGGCCCTAAAAATGACCCCATAAGCACCGAAGACATCATGGTGCGTCTGTCTCGAAGGTTCTCCATCACTTCTTTTTTGAAAACGGTTTTGAATGCTCTACTGATCATGAATTTGCTCCTGTTTTCACTTCTTCTGTCACCAAAGACACGAACGCGTCTTCTAAGTTATTCGCACCGGATAGGGCAAGCAACTCCGCTTCTGTGCCTTTAGCCCTAACGGCCCCGGCGTCTATAACCGTAATTTCATCACAGACTGCTGAGACTTCTTGCATCACATGCGAAGAAAACAAAACACATTTACCACGAGATTTCTCTTCACGCAGAAACTCGCGAATCGCACGTGTGCTCATCACATCCAAACCATTGGTTGGTTCATCCAATAAAATATTTTGTGGATCGTGCAACAAAGCCCGCGCAATCGCTACTTTCACCCTTTGACCTTGTGAAAAGCCATCGGTTTGGCGGTCAGCAAATTTTTCCATGCCCAAACGTGAAACCAACTCATCAGAACGGCGTTTGATATCAGCTTCACTCATGCCTTGTAGACGACCAAAATAAGCCATGTTTTCTCGGGCTGTTAAACGCAAATACAAACCACGCGCATCCGGTAACACACCCATACGAGCTCTCGCTGCAACCGGATCTTCGGTAGAATTAATACCATCCACCGTGACCAAACCCGTTTCCGGGGTAATCAATGCGTAAATCATCCGCATTGACGTGGTTTTACCGGCGCCATTGGCACCCAACAAAGCGGTGATCTTACCGTCTTCTGCCACTAAACTGACGTCTTTGACTGCCTTGACATCTCCAAAGGATTTGCTGATACGATCTACTGTAATCATTCTTGTGGCCCATTCATGTTAATAAAGAAAGAAAAATCATCAAAGTTTTTCATACATTCGGTATCCAGATTTGTCTCAGGATCTTCAATAAATGCCGTCACAATTTTAGGCATGCAACCACGTGCACTGACAATATGGCCCTGTCCTTTCGCCACCAAATGTTGTGAATTGCTTAAAGTTTGCATGGCTTTTTCAGCAAACTCAGGAGGAGTAACTGGGTCATATTCACCGGATAACAGCAAAGTTGGTATATCCGATACAACAGGCTGTTTAAAAGATGTATCAACTGTAACAGAATCCCACTCCTCACATCTGACCCGCATCAATTCAAATAACTCATCGCCAAATAATGAATTGGTAACATTAGTTGATATCGGCATAAAAGGGACGTCTTCTGCACAAGTGACCGAAAGCTCCAAAGCATTATTCAAACCTTCATTAAGGCTGCTTATCATCATTTGTGCTTGATAAGCCATTGTTTCTGGTTGACCATGATTGGCCAAAGAAATCATCAATGGAATCAAACCCATGGTCTCAGGCGAATACGAAAACATGCGCAAAGCTATCGTAGCATAGTCACGAGTCATCACCACTTCTTCAAAATTACCAGTGCTGGAATTTTGTAGACGCAACTTGATAGGCTCTTCTTTCAACCGATCAAGAAATGTCCACATTTGTTGCTCAACATCACCAAAGCGATCTGCACATGGTTTATCTTGTTTACATAATTCAAAAATTTTATCCAAGGTACTGCGTAAATTAGCCTCATGTGACGCACCCAAAGCTTCATCTTGCGACACCACGCCATCCAGCACCACTGATCGAATTGAACCTGGAAACAGCTTCATATAAGTCAATGCTTTTCTGGTGCCATAAGAGCCACCATACAAATTCCATTTTTCTACCTTCAATGCTTTTCTGACTGCCTCTAGATCTTCAATCGCTATGCTTGTTGTGTACATGCGGGTATCAGCATTTAAACTTTGGTGGCACTCCTGAACCCACTCTTTCAATGCATCTGAGCTTAAGTCGCTTAATGCCTCATACTCATCAGGGTCCACTTCACATCGCAACGGGTTAGAATCTCCTGTGCCACGTTGATCTACCAACACCAAATCCCTGTTTGGTAATAAAGCTTTGAATACTTTCACCATACTGGCAAAAGCATCAACAGCACCTTGACCGGGACCACCTGCAAGCAACAACAGCGGATCATTAAGCTTTTCTTTAGAACTGGTTTTAAGGACTGCCACATTCAGTTCAATGGTTTTATCCGGATTGTCTCTGTTTTCAGGCACAATCAACCGTCCACAATAGGCAGGTGTGTTAACACCAGAACCTTCTGCACCAATAAAACATTTCTGTAATTCCAGGGTCGGAGATGACGATTGAGCGAATGCTTGACCACCCATAAGCATTAACCAAGCCACAGGGGCGATTAAGATTTTTTTCATATAAGTATTTGCTGTTTAACGTAAATTATTCTACTACCAAAGATCATTAAAAATCATGTACCAATGGTCACAATTGGATCACACCTCAGTAGCAACGACTTTATTTTTTCCTTAAGTTCACTTTTTCTTGGCTGGCGGACTGATGTATTTTTCCCGTTTAATCTGCGGCACAGGCATGCCTTTCTCTTTTAACAATGCGAATGCATCATCAACCATATCAGGGTTTCCACATAAATATGCAATGTCATTTTCGGGGTTGAACTCATATTGAGCCAAATAATCTTGCACATAGCCAGACTGATCATTGGGCCCAGCTTCGTCACGTTGCTTTCTTGACAGACACGGAATGTAGTGAAAACCATCATAAGCTTGTTCCAAAGCAACGAAATCAGTTTCATATAACAAGCCACTTTCATCCTGCGCACCCATCACCACATAAAACTCTGAGCCTTGCTGTAAACGAATTTCAATTTCCTTTAACATGGCGCGGTAAGGGGTTACACCCGTTCCGGTGGCAATCAAAAAATAACGCTCATGCCGATCCGGCAACAAACAAAAACGACCATAAGGCCCAGTTGCCTCCATATTTTCACCCACTTGCATGCTCGATAGTTTTTCAGTAGCCAAACCACCTGCCACCCATGAAACTGCTATATCCAATTCATCCATGGTGGTTTTCTCGGCCTCGAATATACTTGCGATAGAATAAGATCGAAAGGTCTCAAAGCCATCATTTTGAGTGAAATGTAACCTGAGAAATTGCCCTGCAATCACCTCCATAGGCTCATCCGACTCTACCTTAAACCTGATGTTAACAGTGTTATCGTTCAAGGAACTGATGCCTTGCATGGTTAATTTTAAAGGGGTCATGTTATTGGTTTTTAATTCAAAACGACATTATCGCAATAATTGGATGAAATTTATACGTTATTGGGTGCTGTTTAATTGATTAAAAAAATGTTGAACAATATCATTTTTTTGTCTATACTTCGCATCCTCGTTTCGACGAGCAACCAACCACAGTGCCGACATAGCTCAGTTGGTAGAGCAACTGACTTGTAATCAGTAGGTCCCGAGTTCGACTCTTGGTGTCGGCACCATTTCAAACCCTTGTCACCAAACGCTTTACCTCATCTTTCTGAAAATCCATTGCTCTTAAATTATTTTTCTTATAATTTATAGAACCTCATATAGAACCTCAAGAAATTCATATTAAAAAGGTATTTCATCATCTAAGTCATTGATTGGGGTCATAGCCTCAGGCATATCGTCCGTTGAACATATTGGCTTTGCTGGTTCACCATGTTTTACTCGAAATGCAGCTCTGAAATCCTTTTGGTCATTTAGCCTTATCAAGACTGGGTTTTCACAGCTAGAAGCTTTACCAAAGAAAACTGCCTGCCTTTCGCTTAAGGTTGATAATGTTTTAGCGTAATCTTTACCAATGTAATTTGATAGAAACTCTTTTCCAGTATCGTCAAATGTTCTCATGGCAAATACTGTATTGCATTGATTTAAAATTGTTTTTGTCACATTAGCTGTTCTTTGTGTAACTAATAAACAACCAAGCCCATATTTTCTTCCTTGTAAAATTGCCCGAGCTGTTCCACTTGTGGCGTTTTTATCACCATCATTAACTACTGAGTTCCATTCAGGTACAAGAGAATGAGCTTCTTCATAGACCAGACATACTTTAGCAATATCTGACATCGAACTTGATAATATGCTCAATGTTTCTTCTGAAATAAGCTGAGTTATTTCAACAGGTGAGACTGTAAATAAGCCGGCAGTCCTATGCCAGCCACTGTCATCACTATAACTTTTAGGTTCAGAAATTTGTTTTGTTGGCACAAAAGTAGAAGGGTTATATATTTTTAAATATCTTGAGTCATCTTCAATAAAATCATTAATATCTAACCTAACAGCCTTTCTTAAATAGTTTATTGAACCGCCATCTTGAGGGCTATCAGCAAATTCTGTTCTATCTTTATCACAAGAATCTTGTATTTTTTTAAGGCACTCATCTTCATAATCAACATCAATGTATTCAGTTAATTCTTTTTCATACTGGTTTGTTAAATCCAAGCAAATAACTTTTATTTTGCTCTCTATCATTCTTTCAACTAGTTCAATCGCCAGCATTGATTTACCAACGCCAAGAATTCCCAATATAGCGGTATTGTGTGTTACCAAATGATTGATGTTTTTTAAATTTACTTTATAGTCAGTATCTGGAAAATGTCCAACTGCTTCACTATCGTGAACAAAATCTTTTTTGGGTTCTAGAATCACAGGATTATTAAAGGTTGATAACCACTGGCATGATTTAAACTTTTCTTTTTCCTCGTTCCAGATTCCAATCTGTTGTGCCTGGGCTCTTAAGTAACCATATGTGTTTTTTTGTTGAATTACTTCTTCTTTAGTTAAGCCATCCATTATTTGATACAGTACTTTTTTATCTCCTACTGTTGTTGATACCAAATTCCCTTTCTTCATATTTTGGTTTCTTACAACTTCAAAATATAGTTTATCTATTGAGCTGTTGTCAGAAACCAAACCAACTATTCCATCATTGGTGCTTTGGTCAAATCCTTCATTTTGAATTAACTCATTAAGAGCAGCAGCATCTAGACCATACACTCCATCTTTCACCATCATTTTTTTAGAAAACTGATTGTTACTTTTGAGTACTGTTCCTGTTACAAATGCTCGGCAAACATGGTTTTCTAACCGACCAACAATATCCAATACTTTAATGGTTTTTAATCCTTCATTTTTATCATTTAAGAGTAACGATTCACCCAACTTGATAGTGTGATTATTCGTTTTTTCCAATAAGACTATTCCTGATGACTCATATCCCACAACTTTAAACATTAATCGTGTGGTTGATTTTGATTTTATAAGTACCTTCAACTTTAAGAACAAAGACAGTAGAAATGAACCTAGAGACAACCAAACCGTTAATATTAAGGTCAATAATATGACTACAATTTCTTTGGGAGAGTCAAAGTGGAATGCTAAAACTGCAAAGACAACCAATGGTGTATAGACAAGTTTTGGTTGCCCTA
>CALLLZ010000429.1 GCA_938008005.1 uncultured Marinicella sp.
GATTTTGGCATTAATTCTGGTATTGGTTCCAGGCATTGGTGTTGAAGTGAACGGAGCCCGGCGATGGATTAATTTAGGTGTGTCCAGATTTCAAGTAGTAGAAGCCATCAAGTTGGCATTGATTATGTCATTGGCTACATACGTAGTTAAGCATAAGAAAGGTATTCAAAATTCTATGCTAGGGGTGTTGAAGCCGTTAATTATTGTGGTACTTATTGCAGGGTTGTTGTTGGTTCAACCAGATTTTGGATCAGCGGTATTGCTGATGATAATTACATTGGTAATGGTTTATATAGCAGGTGCACGCTATCGAGATTTAACTGTAATCAGTTTATTGGCAGGTTCGGCGATGATGGTCATTGCTTGGGCAGAACCCTATCGAGTGAAACGCTTGGTTAACTTTGTTGACCCGTGGCAAGATCCGTTCAATGCTGGTTTTCAATTGGTACAGGCGTTGATTGCGGTTGGTCGTGGTGAAATCACTGGTGTTGGTATAGGTTCAAGTATTCAAAAATTATTTTATTTACCAGAGGCGCACACTGATTTTATTTTTGCTGTATACGCAGAAGAAATGGGCTTTATGGGTGTATTGATATTAATCGCCTTGTTTGTGTTGTTGATATATCGAATTTTTAAAGTGGCACGGAATGCATTTGATCAAGGCAATGATTTTGCTGGTTTTATGTGTACAGGTATCGCAGTTTGGATGGCCTTACAAGCTTTTTTAAGCATGGGGGTTAATCTTGGCATGCTTCCAACCAAGGGATTAACGCTGCCGTTTATTTCTTCGGGTGGTAGTGCCATTATGATGAATATTATAGCTCTGAGTGTGGTGTTCAGAATTTCATATGAAAATCGGAAAATGCATTTCAGAGCCAGTAAAACGGAGGCCATCATATGAATTTTGCAGTTATGGCTGGTGGTACTGGTGGACATATTTTTCCAGGTATAGCTGTGGCGAAATCACTACAGAAAAAAGGACATAAAATATTTTGGTTGGGTGCGCAAGGCGGTATGGAAGAGCGGATAGTTAAGCAGCATGGCATTCAATTGACTCTGTTGCCGATTAAACCACTTCGAGGTAAAGGTGTTGCAGGAATGTTGACCATGCCTTTTAGGCTGTTAAAAGGTATTTGGCAAGCGCGGAGATTTTTTAAAACCAATGAAATTCATGCAGCCATAAGCATGGGGGGGTATGTATCTGCTCCTGGTGGTTTCGCTACAGCATTATGTAAAACGAAATTAATTGTGCATGAACAAAACAGTGTTTTTGGTATGACCAATAAAAGTTTGGCAAAACGTGCCAGTTTAGTGATGACTGGATTTGATTTGTCAGACCAGTTCAATGCCCAGTGGGTTGGTAACCCAGTTCGTGACAGCATAGAGCGTATCGATAAACATTCAAACCGCACTAAGCCATTGAATGTACTGGTATTAGGTGGTTCTTTGGGCGCGCAATCATTGAATACAATGGTACCTAATTGTTTGTCAGAATGGATTAACAATGGAGAAATAAAAATTAAACATCAGTGTGGTCGAGATAAGTTACGAGCCACCCAAGCAGCTTATGGTGATTTGGCTTTGCAAGTAGATATACAAGAGTTTATTCAAGACATGGCAAATGTATACCGATGGGCCGATGTGTGTATTTGTCGAGCTGGTGCATTAACCATAGCTGAAATTTGTACAGTAGGTATTCCAACTATATTTGTACCATATCCATATGCAGTAGATGATCACCAGACACACAATGCTTTGAGTCTAATAAAGAAAAAAGCTGCATTGATGTGGGAAGAGTCAAGCGATGAGAAACTTTTTATTGAACACTTTAAGTATTTGTCAGAACCAGAGAACCGCATCAATATGCAAGAAGCTTTGATGGTTATGCGTAAAACCCATGTGTCAGATCAAATCGCGGATATGTGTGAGCAGGTGGTGGCATGAGTTATTTAAATCCGGAACATAAGTTTGCCAGCAGAATGCAATGCATTCATTTGATTGGTATTGGTGGCTCTGGTATGTCTGGTATTGCTGAAGTGCTACATAACTTAGATTTTAAAGTAAGTGGTTCTGACCTAAACGACAGTAAGGTGACGTCGCGCCTGGTTAATATGGGCATAGAAGTGGTTTTTGGACATGATGCAGCACATGTGGAATTAGCAGACGTGGTTGTTTATTCGTCGGCCATCAAAGCTGAAAACCAAGAGTTGAAAGCGGCAAAAGCAGCTCAAATACCGGTATTAACCCGTGCTGAAATGTTGGCTGAATTGATGAGGTTTAAAGTGGGTATTGCTGTGGCTGGAACGCATGGTAAAACCACAACCACCAGTTTAGTGGCTAGCATTTTAACAGAAGCCGGATTGGATCCTACATTCGTGATTGGAGGTTTGTTAACTTCGGCTGGTACCAATGCAGGTCTTGGGACCAGTGAATACTTGGTTGCTGAAGCAGATGAATCAGATGGGTCTTTTCAATTATTGCAACCAGTGATGGCTATTGTGACTAATATTGACGAAGATCACATGGCGACGTTTGACAATGACTTAGACCAATTGAAACAATCATTCGCTACTTTCTTGCACCGCGTTCCATTTTATGGTGTAACTGTGATGTGTGTTGATGATGATCATGTTTATGAATTGGCACAACAAATATCCCGTCATCAGATCACATATGGATTAACCGATCGTGCACAAATACAAGCTGTGAACTTGAAACAAAGCCAACAATACATGTGGTTTGATGTGCTGATCAATGATCAAATGGTGCTACAGCAAGTGAAATTAAACCTGCCCGGTGAGCACAATGTACTTAATGCATTGGCAGCCATAGCCATAGGTATTGAATTAGAAGTTGATATGCAAGCAATGCATAAAGCGTTGGCAGATTTTAATGGTGTTGGTAGGCGCTTTAACATATATCCAGATTATTCAATAGATAACAAAGCAATTACCTTGGTTGATGACTATGCCCATCATCCAACAGAGCTGGCAGCTGTCATCCAAGCCTGTAAAGAAGGTTGGCATGAAAGTAGGTTGGTGATGGTATTTCAGCCACATCGCTACAGTCGAACCCGTGACTTGTTTGATGATTTTGCCGGTGTCTTAAATGCAGTGGATGTTTTGATTATTTCAGAAGTTTACCCGGCTGGGGAGGATGTGATTTCAGGCGCGACTGCCAATGATTTGTGCCGAAGTATCAGAAATCGTGGCAAATTAGATCCAGTTTTTGTGCAAGACATAAAGGCAGTTCCAGAAGCATTATCACACGTTGTAGAGGAAGCTGATGTGTTATTGATGGTAGGTGCGGGTAATATCGGTGGATTGATTCAGACCATGATAAGTTCAGGGGGCTACAGTGAGTAAATTAAATTCACAAAGTCTCGCTGTGGCACTGTTAATGGGTGGTCAGTCCGCTGAGCGTGAAGTGTCTCTTAACTCGGGTGCTGCCATCCATCAGGCGTTAAAGGCATTAGGACATCAAGTACATGTTGCTGATGGTATTACAGGGCTGAAGCAATTGAATAAGCAAGCAGTCGATGTCGTTTTTAATATATTACATGGTGCTGATGGTGAAGATGGCCAATTAGCGGCTTGGTTGAACTTAGAAGGTTATCGATCAACATGTGTAGATTATGCTGCTGCCAGCTTAAGTTGGCATAAGGATCATGCCAAAGCAATTGTGAAAAAAGTTGGGGTACGTACGCCTGACAGTCAATTGTTGAAGCATGCCAGTGACTTGATTATAAGTAATACTGGACCGTGGATTGTTAAACCAGCAGCTGAAGGCTCAAGTGTGGGTTTGTTCAAAGCAAACAATGAAGAAGAACTGAGCAAGGCTGTTGATAATGCGTTTGAAGTAGCAACTGAAATTTTGGTTGAAGATTTTATTGATGGTGTTGAGTGTACTGTTGGCGTTGTAGGCGATGTGGTATTGCCGGTTGTGAGTATTGTGCCAGAGTCAGAGCTATATGATTATCATGCGAAATATCAAAGCGAAAGTACACAGTATTATTGCCCTGCGAATTTTGAAAAACAATGGCAAGTGGAGTTACAACGGGATGCCAAAAGCGCTTGTAAAGCATTAAATATCAATGGATGGTGCAGGGTTGACTTCATTATTGATAATAAAGGTCAGGGTTGGTTTCTTGAAGTCAACACAACCCCCGGAATGACTAATAACAGTTTATTGCCAAAAGCAGCAGCGGTTCATGGTTGGGATTTTATGCAACTGGTGGCACAAATATTAAAAACGGCTGATAGCGGCCTTCCTGGAGATGTCCATGGGTAAGGCAATGCAATTAACCATTATATTCAGTCTGTTGGTGTTGTTATTAGTGGTGGCGATGATGAGTGGTTTGATCCAGTCTGATCGTTGGCGAATCAGTCAATTAGAGGTGGCCGCTGACTATAATCGGATCACACCAGAACAGTTACGCCTGATGGTGGCAAAAACGCCTGAACGTTCATTTTTTAGACTTGATGCTGAAAAAGTTAAAGCCGATATAGAACTCATGCCATGGGTGCGTTATGCGCATGTAGTGAAGCAATGGCCAGATACACTGAGAATTACCATCAAAGAGCATCAAGCGATTGCAATTTGGAATGGTGTAGATTTACTCAATCAATCAGGTGAAGTTTTCCAAGTTGATGCTGTAGATCATTTAAAAGCATTGCCGCGTATTTATGGTTTAAGTGAAGATTCAGCATTAACCTTAGAAAACTTCAATCGATTTAATCAGTTACTTAAACCAGTTGGATTCGAAATCAGTGAGGCTAAAGTCAATGAGAGAGGGGATTGGCGGCTTGTATTGCGCAACGGTCTGGAAGTGATGTTAGGGTCTGAAAAACATGAAGCCAGGGTTTTGAGGTTGGCAGAGACATGGGAGCAATTGTTAGCAGCTTCAAAGCAGCTGCCTGAACGTGTGGATTTACGTTATAGCAACGGGTATGTAGTTAGGTGGCGCTCTGATAATGAAGTAACTGAGCGCAAGTTGAATATAGGATTAACCTTTGATCAGCGAGAAATGGGATAAACATGGCTAAGAAGCATGAAACAAAATTACAAGTTGGTTTAGATATTGGAACCTCTAAAGTGGTGGCGATTGTTGGAGAACATCACCCAGATGGCTCTATTGAGGTGGTCGGTATTGGTTCATCTCCTTCTCGTGGTTTAAAACGAGGCGTGGTGGTTGATATCGAGTCAACAGTGCAGTCGATCAAGCGTGCCATTGAAGAAGCTGAGTTGATGGCGGGTTGTGAAATTCAATCGGTATATGTTGGTATAGCTGGTAGTCATATTCGCAGTATCAATTCTGATGGCATCGTTGCGATCAAGGACAAAGAAGTCACTAAAGTTGATGTTGAAAAAGTATTGGATGCGGCCAAAGCAGTGCCGATTCCTAATGACCAAAAAGTGTTGCATGTTTTGCCACAAGAATACGTGATTGATGGACAAGATGGTATTCGCCATCCAATCGGGATGTCAGGCGTTCGTTTAGAAGCAAGGGTGCATTTGATTACAGGTTCTGAAAGTGCAGCACAAAACATCACCAAATGTGTAGCACGATGTGGTTTATCGGTTGATCAAATGATCGTAGAGCAATTGGCATCATCAACAGCGGTATTAACCGAAGATGAAAAAGAGTTAGGCGTATGTATGGTTGATATTGGAGCAGGAACTACTGACATAGCAGTGTTCACCAATGGCGCGATAAGGCATGTGTCAGCCATTCCAATAGCTGGTGATCAGGTGACTAATGATATTGCGGTATCAATGCGTACACCAACACAGCATGCGGAAGATATTAAATTGAAATATGCCTGTGCCTTGAGGCAATTGGCATCAGCAGAGGAAACCATTTCAGTACCTAGCGTAGGAGACCGTCAACCAAGGCGGCTAGCCAGACAAACGCTGGCAGAAGTGGTTGAACCTCGTTACGAAGAATTGTTTAGCCTGGTTCAGGCTGATTTGCAGCGCAGTGGTTATATAGATTTAATTGCTGCAGGAATTGTATTAACTGGTGGTGCTTCAAGAATGGAAGGGGCAGTGGAATTGGCAGAAGAAATATTCCATGTGCCAGTAAGGTTAGGAGTTCCAGTTAATG
>CALLLZ010000430.1 GCA_938008005.1 uncultured Marinicella sp.
TAGGTGTTAAATTTGAGGTACTGATAGAGCACGTTTGTGGGTTTTCCGACGAGGCACAACTGGATAACCATTGGTCGATATTCAAGCTGGCACAAGTTTTCCCCCAACTGAATTGCCCAGCATGAGCTATAAAAACTGTAGAAGTGAGCATGTAAAATGTTGTGAAAATAAACCACTGAAACTTCACCGAAAGGCTCCTTAGTTCGTGAATACCAAATATTGGTATTGTACTTAACATAGTAAAAACGCTCAAGATTGAGAGGTTAAAGGCTCGTCATTACATCCCTTTGGGAGGGCCTTGTTAGGCTGAGTCTTAACTTTCACTATAAAAAACGCTTTTAATCTCTTGAATTAAAACGCAACAACCCAATATTCTGCTGCAACCGAAGCACTGTAATCAAAACCACAGTGTTTCTTCACTTTAAAGTTAATTTTTTTAAACGTATTTAGGGAGTTCGAAAGATGAATATTCGTCCTTTACACGATCGCGTTATCGTAAAACGCGTAGCAGAGGAAACCACCTCTCCAGGTGGCATTGTGTTGCCAGGTTCGGCAACTGAAAAGCCACAACGTGGTGAAGTGATTGCAGTAGGAAATGGCCGCATTTTAGACAATGGCGAGACCCGTGCTTTAGATGTTAAAGCAGGTGACAGCGTATTGTTTGGTAAATACTCAGGCAATGAAGTTAAGGTTGATGGCGAAGAATACCTCGTCATGAAAGAAGAAGATATCATCGGAATCATAGGATAAATATCATGAGTGCAAAAGAAGTTAAATTTTCAGAAGACGCACGTGCCAAAATGGCTCGTGGTGTAAATGTTTTAGCCAATGCGGTAAAAGTGACTTTAGGCCCAAAAGGACGTAATGTAGTTTTAGAGAAAAGTTTTGGTGCTCCAACCGTAACTAAAGATGGCGTATCTGTAGCCAAAGAAATCGAACTAGAAGATAGATTCGAAAATATGGGTGCACAAATGGTTAAAGAAGTTGCTTCTCAAACCAATGATGTGGCCGGTGACGGCACCACTACTGCGACTATCTTGGCACAAGCTTTTGTTAGAGAAGGTTTAAAAGCTGTGGCAGCTGGCCGTAACCCTATGGACCTGAAGCGCGGTATTGACCAAGCTGTGGCCGTAGCTGTAGAAGCGATTAAGAATCAAGCAACGCCTTGTTCTGATTCTAAAGCCATTGCTCAAGTGGGCACCATTTCTGCCAATTCAGATGCATCAGTCGGTGAAATCATTGCTGAAGCGATGGATAAAGTCGGTAAAGAAGGTGTGATCACTGTTGAAGAAGGTTCTGGTTTACAGAATGAGTTAGATGTGGTTGAAGGCATGCAGTTTGATCGTGGTTATTTGTCCCCTTATTTTGTGACCAATCAAGAAACCATGTCTGCTGATCTAGATGATGCATTCATTTTGTTACACGACAAGAAAATCTCCAACATTCGTGATTTACTTCCAGTCCTAGAAGCTGTAGCGAAAACAGGTAAAAAATTATTCATCATTGCCGAAGACATCGAAGGCGAAGCATTGGCTACTTTGGTGGTTAACAACATGCGTGGCACAGTTAAAGTTTGTGCTGTTAAAGCACCTGGTTTCGGTGATCGCAGAAAAGCCATGTTGGAAGACATCGCTGTATTAACTGGTGGTACTGTTATCTCTGAAGAAGTGGGCCTAGAATTAGACAAAGCGACTATTGAAGATTTAGGTTCAGCCAAGCGCATTCAAGTCAATAAAGACAACACCACCATCATTGATGGGGCGGGTGAAGTGGCTGAAATTGAAGGCCGAGTGAACCAAATCCGTGCCCAAATCGAAGAAGCAACCAGTGATTATGATCGCGAAAAATTACAAGAACGTGTGGCTAAATTAGCTGGCGGTGTTGCTGTGATTAAAGTGGGTGCAGCTACTGAAGTTGAAATGAAAGAGAAAAAAGCCCGTGTTGAAGATGCATTGCATTCTACCCGTGCGGCTGTTGAAGAAGGTGTTGTACCAGGTGGCGGTGTTGCTTTGTTACGTGCCCAAGCTGAAGTGGTTGGTTTGAAAGGTGACAACGAAGATCAAAATGTTGGTATCGCGATTGCTGTGACTTCAATGGAAGAGCCTTTACGTCAAATTGTTAATAACTGTGGTGAAGAGTCATCAGTGGTGGTTAACGAAGTGAAAAATGGCAAAGGTAACTATGGTTACAATGCAGCATCAGGTGAATATGTTGACATGATCAAAGCCGGTGTTTTAGATCCTGCTAAAGTGACACGTTCAGCATTGCAACATGCAGCATCTGTTGCGGCTTTAATGATCACAACTGAATGTATGGTTGCAGAACTTCCTCAAGATGAAGCTGCTGCACCAATGCCTGATATGGGTGGTATGGGCGGTATGGGTGGTATGGGCGGTATGATGTAAGCCAAAAAGTATCAACCCTTGAGCCAATGGTTCATACAAAAAGGCCCTGATTTTCAGGGTCTTTTTGTTTTTGTGATGACACTCACAAAAACATTTTACATAAAGGGTAAACTGGATACCAAGTTGGAGATCAAGCTCACACACCCTTTTCCCCCTTTCTTGATCT
>CALLLZ010000431.1 GCA_938008005.1 uncultured Marinicella sp.
ATAATCATGGTTGGAATCGCACGGGTAAAATCAGCGGAGTTACCTTGTGAAAGTAGCATTGGCATAAACGCGGCGATGGTGGTGCCGGTTGCTGAACCTAAAGACATCGCTAAATTTCTAACAGAAGTCACCGATGCATCAGATCCACGCATACCTTCATCAATATGGTATTGAATGTTTTCAACCATAACGATGGCATTATCAACCAACATACCTAGGCCAATAACCATTCCGGCAATAGCCATTTGATGCAAGACGCCACCACCCATGTTAAATATTGCCAATGATGAGAAAGTGACCAATGGAATGACAGTTGCTACCACCAAACCAGGCCTAATCCCTAAGAAGAAGGCTAAAATAATGGTTACCAGCAACATGCCAGTTAATAAAGAACCACCCAATTCCTGAATACGATCGGTCACTCGGTCAGGTTGAAAAAACACTTCTTCTATGGTGACATCCGGATATAAATCTCTCATGTCATCCATATAAGCCCTGAGTTCTGTACCAAAATCAACTACATTCAATTCATTGATAGGAACATATAATGAAAGAGCAATGGCTCTTGTTTGGTGGTGCCAGAAACCTGAGTTGGAGACATTCTCAGCTTCCAATTTGACATCTGCAATGGCAGATAAAGGAAGTTGTTCGCCATTACTTAATTCAATACTGGTGTTGTTAATTTCTTCAACACTTTTAAATTCTGTATGTGCATCAATGTTAACGAGGTTATTGCCGACATGCAGGGCATTGATGGGTTGGGCGTTGGTTCGTTCGTTGATTTGTTGAGCCACAGATTCATGGTTAATAATGGCACTGTTATTGAATGACTCTTTGAGCGTTATTGTTAACTGTTCTTCTGGCATTCCATACAAAGAAACCTTGCCAATACCCGACAGGTTAAACATCCTGTTTTTAATAGATTTAGCAGCGTCTCTTAGTTGCATGATGTCATTCATTCCAGAAAGGCTGTAAACAGCTACTGCTGTATCTAATAGACGATCTTCAACTGCTGGAGTTTGCACACCATCTGGAAATTTAACTTGTGCTTTATCTACTGCTAATCTTACTCTGTCCCAAACTTTATCTGTATCAGAAATATGATCAAGCATTCGAACGATAACTTGAGTAAAACCAGAGCGTACAACTGACCTGATTTCTTGAATTTCTTCTATTTGGGCGAGCTCTTCTTCTAGTGGTTTTAACACTTGTTTTTCAATTTTTTTAACATCTGCTCCGGGGTACTGCACCAAGATAAAACCTTGTCGATATGGAAAAAAAGGATCTTCTTGACTGTTCATGTTTGACCATGAAAATATACCAAACAATGCCAAAAAGATTGAAGTGGTTAAAATCAATCTTTTTTGTGAAACGAGAACTCTGATGACACTCATGATTTAACCAAAACTTGATTGGGAGCCAAACTTGTTTGTCCGCCAGTGACGACTTCTACTTCTCCATTTTGTTGCATTTTAACTATCACTTCATTATTGATTATTTCTATCAATGAAATGGGTGATTGAAGTACTTTGTTATCTTCTATCAAAAACACAAATGGTTGATTAATACCATCGTCAATTACACTTTCTATTGGTAACTTGAAATATTCGCCTATATTTTCTTTAATTTGTACAGTGATTTTCTCCCCAGATTTAATTTCATGCATTATGGGTACATCTAACATGACTTTAAAAAGTTGTGATTTTGAGTTGGCGGTTAAACTGATTTCTTTAACTGAGGCTATTATAGTCTTTTGATCATATAAAACTGTGAGTTGCTGGCCCAGTTTTAAATTCCTATGTAAAAATGAAGGCAAGAAAATAGGCGCTTCTAAAGAGCTTACGCCTCCTACAACTAAAACCACTTCACCCGGACTGATAACTTCACCTGCTTCTTTATAAATTTCTGCGATATTACCTGCAAATGGAGCTTTTAGGTAAGTCTCATCAAACAATGATTTAGCCTGTTCTAACTGGGCCTCAATGCTTTTTTTATTGGCTTTTAAATTATCGCTTTGATTCGTCAGTCGATCTAATTCATTTTGACTGATGGCGTTGGTTTTTTTAAGGTTTTTAAAGCGCATCACTTCAGCTTGATTTTGTTCCAAAGTGGCATTTATGGCATCAATCTGACTACTGAACTGTTGGATTTGAGGTTCTAATGAAGGGTTTGATATTTTAAATAGCTTTTGCTCTGGTTCTACAGCATCACCAATTTTGATAAACTGTTCATCAATAATACCGCTCACTTGAAAAGATAAACTGGCCTGATCAGTTGGTACCACAAATGCGGCTACTTGGTGATTCTTGAGTTGTGGTGATGGACTGAAAACTGCAGAGCTGTATGAGCCTTCTGTTGTAGTTGTTGAATATTTGATTGTTTTTTGCTCATCCTTACAGGCAGAGAGTATCAATACTAATGACAGCACACTGATTTTATATACTTTATTTATGGTTGAGGTCATGGTCGTATACCTTTGATGGTGTTTTCTATAAAGTCATTGATGAATGAATTTGGATTGCTATAAATAGTTTCATCCCAGTGGCTGAAATGGCATTTGGCAACAAAATACTGATTGATTACTGTAATAAAATTCATTACCAAAACCACAGGATTAAAATCTTTTCGCATCAGTCCTTGCGCTTGAGCTTTTTTAATTAATTGACTGCCTCGTTCCATGAGCGGTTGGTCGAGTTTTCCACAATTTTCATCATTCTCCAAATGGGCATATGCAAAAAACCTTGGAATCATTGGGTTGTCCTTTACAAAATCAAAATAATAGCGCATAGATTTTCTGATTAATTCGATCGGATCTTTCTCTGATTCAAATAGATTCATTTGATTTTCTGCGTATTGTTTAAAAAAACTCTCTTTCACCTTTTCCCATAATTGGTTTTTGTTTTCAAAATGATGGAAGATTAAACTTTTGGTTACACCAGCTTCTTTAGCTATCATTGAAATAGATACATGCGCAAAACCGTATGCTGAGAATAATGCCAATGATTGATCAAGAATTTTTTGTTTTTTTGAAATTTTCATGATGCAGATTATAATGCTGACTGACCGATCGGTCAATATTTGTTTGTAAATGCTTTTGACCAGTGAAAGAGTGTTTTGTTGAATATAAGCTTAACCACAGAAACTAAAAAATGTTGATTTAAACACATAATAAATACAGGCAGAAAACCTTGATTGTATTTGTTAATAAATTGTGATCTAATCATGTTGGGAATGCGAGGATTGATCCTTGCTAATAAATATAAAATTACAAATGAGGAAACTATCATGCGTGTAGCAGCAGGTGTCATATTAATTATCGCGGCCGTTTTTAACTTATTGGCTTCATTGGGATATCTGGCAGGCGGTGCCGTTACTTCAGGTGCAGCTGATTTAACAGAAGCAGCATATATGCAAGGTGCTGAGTTAACCGACCAAGAGAAAAAAGACATTGAAAATATAAAAAATGAAATTGGTGGATCAGGTGTTGGGTTTTTGGCCTTTGGCGTGTTTTTATTGGTCAGTGTAGGTATCTTAATTGCTGGAGCTGTATTCTTATTTCAAGATAAAAAACCACAATTTATTATGGTGGCGGGAGGCATGGCTATATTGGCTGAAGTCATAGGGATATTGATTACTAATTTTGGTGTAACTAATATCGTAGGTTTAGTTGGCGGTGTGTTAGCAATCATAGCAGCGAAATCAATGTCTAATGGTGTGGTGTCTCCAGTTGAAGCTGAATAAAGGTTATATGCAAAACCAATCAGGTAAACCGCAATGAATGCATTGCGGTTTAAAACGGTTAAAACACTGGTTAAACAGGATGTGTACTATGCGCTAAGAAGCACCAGGGGTTTATTATTTTTAGTTTTTTTTGGTGTGTTTTGGTTGTGGTTATTCTCTAAATTAGCAGGTGGCGGCGCTCAATGGTTGGCTAACCCAGAAGGTAGTTTTATTATCGGTTGGTTATTTGATCCTGAGATAGCTCGATCGTTATTCGTTGATCGATCTGCCACTTTATCAGCATTTTTTTTATTAGCCATATCTACTGTACCGTTATTTGTATTGTTTGCAGCCAGTGATCAGACAGCCAATGATATTGGCAGTAAATACCTGCGGTTTTTAACTCCTAGATGTAATCGAATAGAAATATTTATTGCCAGGTTTCTCGGCGCCACGTTACTGGTTGCAGGTGCTTATGTATTGATTACTCTAATAGCATCTGTGATGGCAGTATTTGTTGATGACGTTTCATTTTCTGGAATAATAGCAGATACGGTATTGATTGCATTGTCATTAATTATTTATGCCTTACCATTTATAGCACTGATGTCTTTGTGCTCAGTAATTGTCGGCTCAGCTGGGTTGTCTGCATTGGTTGGTATCAGTGTTTATGTGGTGGTGTTATTGGTGGTTTCTGTTATTGGAATTAAAATGCCAGCTGTAGCCGATACAGTATCTTATCTGATTCCCAATGCAACTAAATCCATGATTCTTCGCCTACAATGGCCATCGTTGTTACAAGTGATGATGATAGTGCCGATTTATATATTGGCTTACGGCCTCTTGGGTTGGCGAATTTTTGCTAAAAGAGATATTTAATGACTCAAACTGTTATCAGTACACAAAATTTATCTAAAAATTTTGGAGCCAATCAAGCCCTTAAATCAGTTGATTTATCCGTACAGCAGGGAACCACTACAGGACTTGTTGGTCCTAATGGAGCAGGAAAAACCACTTTGTTTTCTTTATTGTGTGGTTTTTTAAAACCCACATCAGGAAAAGTAGAGGTACTAGGCCATGGACCTGATAGTCCTGAAATTCGCAGTCGAATTGCTGTCTTACCTCAAGATGCCTCGTTATTGAAGTCATTACCGATTATTAAACAATTGTCTATGTTGGCGGAATTGCAAGGCATGACCAAAGCGAATGCCAGAAAAGAAGCGATTCGTGTGTTGAAAGCAGTTAATTTGTTGGATTCAGGTAATCAGTTACCAGAAAGACTGAGTCACGGCATGCTCAAACGCGTAGCGATTGCTCAAGCTTTTATGGGTGAACCTGAAGTTATTCTCTTGGACGAACCAACTGCTGGTTTAGACCCCAATACGACAGATTCTATCAAAGCTGTTATTCGTAAACTCTCTGCCAATTGTACAATCATCATCAGTTCGCATAACTTGGAAGTGATTGAAGACTTGTGTCAGCAAATCATTATTCTGAAGCAAGGTTCATTGCATTCACATCAAGCTGTAGCCGAATTAACAGCTCGTACCAAGGCTTTAACATTCAAACTTGAGGTTGATCCTGCTGATGACATTGCCGATGTATTCAAATCACTGAGTGCTGTCTCTTCCGTAAAAGTAGGTCAGCCTGGACAAAACCGTTTGGTGGTTTACTTTAATGAAAAAGAAGATCCAATGGCCGAGATTGAAATTATTAAATGCTTAGCGAT
>CALLLZ010000432.1 GCA_938008005.1 uncultured Marinicella sp.
AATCAATTTAACTTCAAACAGATGGCTTGGGCTTTACGTAAAACACGAAAACGTATTGAAACGCTATTCTCACAGCTATGTGACCAATTCATGATTCGCAGAAACTACGCAAAAACATTTGAAGGATTTAAATCAAGAATAATGGCTAAACTTACTGCCTTGACTGTTATTCAGTGGATTAATCACTTGGAAAACAGACATATTAACAACTTGAAAATTAAAATCGCCTAGATGCACTACGGGTTAAGTTAACAACTTAGAAGTGGTTAAATTATTAATTAATCGTGAATAAATAGTAATCTCTAGTTTTTTGTGCTAAAAAACGATTCAATATGGAAAAAGGAGAATTCTAATGATTAAAGTACTTTTGGTTGATGACCATGACATTGTTCGCACTGGAATTAGGTTGGTGGTCGAAAAAATGTCTGGTATTAAAATTGTAGGGGAATGCAATGATGGTTATCAAGCGCTAGAGATGGTTGAAAAGGAAAAGCCAGATGTGGTGTTAATGGATGTTAATATGCCACGAATGAGTGGCTTAGAAGCGACTAAAAAGATCACTGATATTGATCCATACGTTCGCATCATTATTCTCACCATTCATGCTGAAAACCCTTATCCCAAACAATTGTTAGATGCGGGTGCAAATGGGTATTTGACTAAAGGGTGTGCTGCCCAAGAGTTAGAAGAGTCCATCAAGAAAGTTTATGCGGGTCAGCGCTATGTAGGTGCTGATATTGCTCAACAAATGGCGCTTTCTATGTTGCCTGGTGGGCAAAAAGATTCACCATTTGATGGTTTAACAGGTAGGGAAATGGAAGTTATGATGTTGTTGGTTCGGGGTAAGAAAGCAAAGGAAATTGGATCTATCTTAGGTTTAAATGATAAAACTGTTGCGACCTATAAATATAGGATATTGGAAAAGCTTGAAATTAAAAATGATGTGAAGTTAACACATATGGCCATAAGACATGGCATTCTTGATCCCAAGGAAATTGGCACGATCGAGTAACAAATCAATGTATTTAAGGCTTGTAAGCTATCTATGAGGCGTTATAATGGCGCCCACTTTGAAAAAAGCGTTGAGTAAGCCAATAAAACTGTAAAAAAGCTTAATTAGTGCTGTTATCTGTAGGCAATTTCCTATAAAATTGCCCGTCTTTTTTAGTGCCCTGAATTTTTAGAGGTAAATTATGGTTAAAATAAAATTAGTTAGGCATGGCGCAAAGCGTTCACCTTTCTATAAAGTTGTGGCAACAGATTCACGCAATGCTGGTGACGGTAAAGCGTTAGAGCGTTTAGGTTTTTTTAATCCTATGGCTCGTGGCCAAGAAGTTAAATTGAACTTGAATATGGACAGAATCAATCATTGGATTGGTGAAGGCGCTCAACTGTCTGATCGTGTTGGCACCTTAATTAAGCAGTCACAAAAAACTGCATAAATTCACCATGTCTGATGACAGAATAGTGGTAGGTAAGGTTACCGGTCATTATGGTGTTAAAGGTTGGGTGAAAATATTTTCATATACCCAGCCGATGGAAAATATATCCAGTTATTCTACGTGGTACGTAGGTGATGAGGTGATAAAAGGAATCAAGTCTAAACGCCATGGTAAGACCATGGTTGCCTTTTTTAAGGGCTGTGACAGTCGGGAGTCGGCACAAAAATACATCGGTGCAGAGATTCTAATCGATAGAGAAACTTTGAAGGTGTTGCAAGATGGTGAGTACTATTGGCAACAACTGATTGGGTTAAATGTTGAAGATGTTGAAGGTCGGTTGTTAGGTCAGATAGATTCACTGTTTGAGACTGGCGCCAATGATGTGATGGTCGTCAAGAATGAAAATGGAAATGAACTGTTGATACCTTATATACAAGAGAAGTATGTAACCAGCATTGATTTAGCCAAGCAAGAAATGATTGTTGATTGGGAAATTGAAACTGATGAGGTTTAATGTCATTACATTGTTTCCGGATATGGTGGCAGAAGCTTTAAGCTATGGAGTGATTGGAAAAGCCATAGAAAAAGGCGTGTTGGCTTTGAACTGTATCAATCCACGCGATTTTGCTGGTAATAAACACAATCGTGTCGACGATAAGCCATTTGGTGGTGGCCCAGGTATGGTGATGATGTATGACCCATTGCATCGAGTTATAGAAAGCTTGAAACAACAAGCTGATGTGGGTGAAGTGGTGTTTTTATCGCCACAAGGTAAACAATTGAACCAAAGTTTGTGTAATGAGTTGGCAACAATGAAATGTTTGACTTTGGTATGTGGTCGGTATGAAGGTGTTGATCAACGTTTTGTTGATGAGCATGTAGATCAAGAAATTTCTATTGGTGATTATGTCATCAGTGGAGGAGAAGCAGCTGCATGTGTGGTTGTTGATGCCATAGGACGCCAAATTAAAGGCGTACTTGGAGATGGTGAATCGGCGATGAACGATTCATTTATGAATGGGCTATTGGGGGTTCCTCAATACACCCGTTCAGATTTATTGGGACAATCAGGCGTCCCTGAAGTTTTGTTAAGTGGTCATCACCAAGCCATCAGCGCTTGGCGAGAGAAACAAGCGACAACGTTAACAGAACTGAAAAGGCCTGATTTATTGGCAGGCACCTCTGAGAGCAAATAAGCTGCTCATGTACCCATGAAGAAAAGAATGATTAAGAGAATAAATCATGAGTGACATTATTAAACAAATAGAAGCTGCTCAATTACGCAGTGATTTACCTGCTTTTAGCCCTGGCGACACTGTTGTTGTCGGAGTGAAGGTTGTCGATGGAAGTCGCGAACGTGTTCAAAATTACGAAGGCGTTGTGATTGCGGTTAAGAACCGTGGTCTTAATTCAGCATTTACAGTAAGAAAGATTTCTTATGGAGAAGGTGTTGAGCGTGTATTTCAAACCCATAGTCCAATGATTGATAACGTCAGCGTTAAACGCCGCGGTAAAGTCAGAAGAGCCAAGTTGTATTACTTGCGTGGATTGGAAGGTAAGGCTGCTCGAATTACCGAGAAGCTGGACGTTAAAAAGTAATCACTGAAAGAGAGAATTATTATGTCTAGAGTTTGCCAGGTTACTGGAAAAAGAACAACTGTAGGAAACAATGTTTCCCATGCGATGAACAAGACCCGCAGAAGATTTTTACCTAATTTACAAAACCACAAGTTTTGGGTTGAGAGTGAAAATAAATGGGTTAAATTAAGAATTTCTACCAAAGGTATGAGAATCATTGACAAGAAAGGTATTGATGCTGTTTTGGCTGAAATGCGTCATCGCGGCGAGAAGGTGTAATCATGAGAGATAAAATTAAATTGGTTTCAAGTGCTGGTACAGGTCACTACTACACAACCGATAAAAATAAAAAAAACACACCTGACAAAATGGAAATAAAGAAATATGATCCGGTTGTCAGAAAACATGTGATTTATAAAGAAAAGAAAATCAAATAATCATTTTGAATTAATTGATTACAAGCGTTTGCAACTTATGACTTGCAAACATAATGTCTATCAAATTCAAAAGTCACAGCAGGGTGCCCATAATTGGGTTGTTGTGATTGGATTTGGTATTGAAATAACCCTAAAATAGGAAATATAAAATGGCAAAAGTTAGTGTCAAACAATTATTGGACGCAGGTGCTCACTTCGGGCACAACACCCGGTATTGGAACCCCAAAATGGCCCCTTACATCTTTGGAGCCAGAAACAAAATTCATATCATCGACTTAAGAAAAACTGAAGAAATGTTGAATGATGCCATGAACTTCATGGGAAAAATTGCATCTAGACGCGGTAAAGTGATGTTTGTTGGTACCAAAAGAGCAGCCAGTAAAGCTGTGAAGGAAGAGGCTTTGCGTTGTGGTATGCCATTCGTTTCACACCGTTGGTTAGGTGGTATGTTGACCAACTATAAAACTGTTAAAGCATCTATCAACCGCTTGAAAGATATTGAATCAATGCAAGCTGATGGCCGCATCGAACGTTTTGTTAAGAAAGAACAACTTAATATGGAACGTGAAAGAGTGAAACTGGAGAAAACTTTGGGTGGCATCAAAGATATGAAAGGATTGCCAGACGCGTTGTTCATTTTAGACACACGTTATGAGTCAATTGCTATTAACGAAGCCAAGAAGTTAGGTATTCCTGTCGTTGCTGTTGTTGATACCAATAATAGTTTTAATGATATTGATTATGTTGTTCCCGCTAATGATGATGCCATGAAAGCCATCAGGCTATACGCAGGGGCAGCAGCTGACTCAATTTTGGAAGGCAAAGCAGCAATGCAAATCAATGTGAAAGAAGAAGCTCCGGCTAAAAAAGCAACTCCAGCTAAGAAAGTTGAAGAAGCCAAAGCGAAAGCTGTAGATGAAGCTGGTCCAGCAATCGTCACACCAAAAGTGAAAGTATCAGAGGTGGCCGCGGCTCCTTTGGCAGACAAGGTTGAATTGGTGGCAGAAGAGATTAAAGAAGCAGCGGTTGAAGAGTCTGACACTGATGAAAAGGCTGTTGCAAAAAAGGTAGCTAAAAAGAAAGCCACTACCAAGAAAGCAACTACTAAGAAAACCACCAAGAAAAAAACAACCAAGAAAAAAACCACTAAAAAGAAAGTGGTAAAAAAGACTGAAGATTGAAAACTAAAGTTTAAGCAATCATCAGTTGCAAAATTAAAAGTCTGGTTCTAGCAAAAAAGTGCCAGGCTATTTTTATAGAGACCTTTGCACTAATTAGGAATGGTGGAAAAGATTAAAAAAACATTGATCAAGATTTGAAATATAGCCCGGTTGTTTTTATTGGCATGTTTTTGAAAGTAGATTGATGTGATTTTAACCTTTTTCATGCAATCATTAATTGGTGTAAAGGTTTCTCATGTTACTGAACGAGGAAAAAAAAATGAGTATTACAGCTTCAATGGTTAAAGAATTACGCGAAATCACCGGTGCAGGTATGATGGAATGTAAAAAAGCATTGGTTGAAACCGATGGTAATATAGAAGTAGCAATTGAAAATATGAGAAAGTCAGGTGCTGCTAAAGCTGCGAAAAAATCTGGACGTGTTGCTGCTGATGGAATCATTAAAGTGGCTGCTTCAGATGACAGTAAAACTGCTGTATTGGTTGAAATTAACTGTGAAACAGACTTTGTAGCTAAAGATGAAAACTTCTTGGCATTTACAGATTCGGTAGTTGAGTCTGCATTGGCTCACAAAACTGTTGATGTTGAATCATTGATGGCAGTTGATGTGAATGGTAAGTCATTGGAGCAATCAAGAACTGATCTGGTAGCAAAAATTGGGGAAAACGTGCAAGTTAGACGTGTACACTTGATTGAAAATGCCGACGGTCAAGTTGGTTTTTACTCTCATGGTAAAAACATTGGTGTGGTTGTATCTGTTACAGGTGGTGATGAGGATTTGATTAAAGATTTAGCCATGCATGTAGCAGCCGCTAACCCTGAATATATTTCAGAAAATCAAGTTCCTGCTGCACAATTAGAAAAAGAGAAAGAAATATTAATAGCTCAAGCACAAGACTCTGGTAAGCCAGCTGAGATCATTGAAAAAATGGTTGGTGGTAGAATCAGAAAATATTTAGCAGAGATTACTTTGGTAGGTCAGCCTTTTGTTAAAGATCCAGATGTTACCGTAGAGAAATTATTGGGTGCTAAAAACGCAGATGTGGTAGAATTTGTGCGTTTTGAAGTTGGCGAAGGTATCGAAAAGAAAGTTGATAATTTTGTCGAGGAAGTCATGGCTCAAGCACGTGGAAATTGATCAGATTAAATATAAAAGAATTCTGCTGAAACTCAGTGGAGAGGCATTGATGGGTGCAGAGGATTATGGTATTGATCCTCTCATCATCAATCGCATATCGCAAGAAATTGCTCAAGTTCATCGTTTGGGCGTTGAGATTGGTATCGTTATTGGTGGTGGGAACATTTTCCGTGGTGCTGGTTTAAGTAAATCTGGAATAGACAGAGTTACAGGTGATCATATGGGTATGTTGGCCACTGTGATGAATTCATTGGCATTACAAAATGCCTTGGAGAAACAAAATATCAAGGTTAGGGTGATGTCTGCCATAGGCATTCATGAAGTTTGTGAAGATTACATTCGCCGACGAGCCATCAGGCACTTACAAAAAGGCAATATCACTGTCTTTGCAGCTGGAATCGGTAATCCTTTTTTTACTACAGATTCTGCAGCGAGTTTGCGTGCTATTGAAATTAATGCTGATATTGTTTTAAAAGCCACAAAAGTTGATGGCATCTATTCAGCTGACCCTGTTAAAGATCCCAATGCTTTTAAATATGATCATTTAACGTATGATGAAGTGATAGAGAAAAAATTGGCAGTGATGGATACTTCCGCAGTGGTGTTATGCCGCGATCGAAAAATGCCAATTAGAATTTTTAATATGAACCAAGAAAACGCCTTGATGGATATCGTTAAAGGCAGCAATATTGGTACTGTAGTAACTGCAGAGTAAGGAGTGCCTCAATGATAGATGAAATAATTAAAGAAGCCGGCCAACGTATGAGCAAAACCATTGAAGCTTTGCATAACGAACTGAAAGGTGTCAGAACAGGTCGAGCCAATACCAGCTTATTAGATGGCATAATGGTTGATTATTATGGATCTGCTTCAGCACTCAATCAAGTTGCTAATGTGGCGGTACAAGACTCGCGAACTTTAACGGTAACACCTTGGGAAAAAACCATGATTGAGCCGATAGAAAAAGCGATCATGTCATCAAATCTCGGCTTAAACCCAGTTAGTGCTGGTATGGTTATCAGAATTCCTTTGCCACCATTGACTGAAGAGAGAAGAAAAGATTTAGTTAAGTTGGTGGGACAAATTGCTGAAAATAGTAAAATAGCTTTGCGAAACATACGTCGTGATGCGAATACACAATTAAAAATGTTGTTGAATGACAAGGAAATTACTGAAGACGATTTACGTGGATCTGAAAAAAGTGTACAGGATGTGACTGATAAGTTTGTGAAGCAAGTAGATGATGTGATTGCTGACAAAGAAAAAGAGTTGATGGAAATTTAATTGGTTGTTAAACAATTACTGAGATAATTCAATGACTATTAAGCACATCGCCATAATTATGGATGGAAACGGGCGATGGGCTACCTTGAGAAAAAGACCAAGAACTTTTGGTCATCAAGCTGGGGTTAAAACAGTCCGCTCAACCATCAAAACCTGTGTCGAACAGGGCGTTCCCAATTTAACCTTGTTTGCCTTTAGCAGTGAAAATTGGTCTAGACCAGTTAAAGAAGTGCAAAAACTAATGGATTTGTTTATGCGTTCCTTAAGCAAAGAAACTCCTGAGTTACTTAAACAAGGTGTGCAACAAAATTTTATTGGGAACTTATCAAGGTTTTCTCCAAAGCTACAACAAAAAATGAAAAATGTAGCTGCCATGCGTCCAGAAAAATTAAATATGAATTTGAATATTGCAGTTAACTATGGTGGGAAGTGGGATGTCATTCAAGCTGCTAGAAAATTAGGTCAAGATCTAAGCTCAAAAAAAATTACAGCTGATGAAGTGAGTGAAGGGGTTTTCAATAATTATATGAGCCTGGCTGATCAGCCAGCAGTGGATCTATTAATTAGAACAGGTGGTGAACACCGCATATCGAATTTTTTATTGTGGCAGATCGCTTACGCAGAAATATTTTTTGAAGATGTGTTGTGGCCGGATTTTAATCCCGAGGAATTGATTCGTGTAATGGATCAATTTCATTCAAGAGAACGCCGTTTCGGAAAGACCAGTGAACAAGTTAATCTCGATGCAAACTAATTTCGCTAGCTCATATCTATGTCCAACTATCTATAATTTCATGGGGTTAACAAATGCTTAAGCAAAGAATAATGACAGCAGTGATTTTGGCTCCGATTCTTATTTTTTTGGTTTTATATGGTAATTTATATGGTTTTGCTTTATTGATTGGTGTGATTCAATTGGCATCAATATACGAGTGGTTAAAAATAATTAAACTGAATACTCGTTTAGCATTGACCAATGCGTTCGTATTAACAATTTTGACCAATTATCTGATATTTATTTGGCCAGTTACTATTAACAGTATAGGTATTGCGTACATAGTTGTGTGGTTATTTGCAGTACTGTGGCTATTAAATCACCGTTGGGGTTATAGCAACACCCAATGGCAGTTGTTCATTAAAGGTGTGTGTGGTGTATCAGCCATAACATTGTTTAGTTTAGCCATCAATTATATTTATATCCAGCCTAATGGTGTTTGGTTAACTATGTCAGTTTTTTTGTTGATCTGGGTGGCAGATATAGGTGCATATGTCAGTGGCAAAACCACTGGAAAACATAAACTGGCTATAAATATTTCTCCAGGTAAAACTTGGGAAGGTGTGATAGGTGCGACTTTATTTGTTGGAATCTTCGCAGTCATTGTGTCACCCTATTTATCAATGGTTTGGTGGCATGCTGCGGTGGTTATGATTCCTGTTGCTTGGTTTTCGGTCATTGGAGATTTAGCGGCTAGTTTAGGCAAGCGACAAGCTGAAATTAAGGACAGTTCAAATTTGTTACCCGGACATGGCGGATTTATTGATCGTTTTGATAGTTTGATCGCAGCTTCACCTATGTATGCTTATTTATTGACTTATGTGTTATAAATTAAGATGAAAAACATCGTTATTCTTGGTGCGACAGGTTCAATAGGTGATTCAACCTTAAGTGTAGTTCGTAAGCACCTCGATAAATTCACTATAAATACACTTTCTGCTCACAAAAATGTTGATAAAATTATCCAGTTAGCAAAAGAGTTTAAGCCAAGACATATAGTGATCACGGATGAATTGGCATATCAAAAAGTACAACAAAAATTAACCATAAAATCCATTCAAATTCACAGTGGTGCAGATGTTCTGAATTCGATAGTTGCAGATTCAGAAGTTGACTTGGTGGTTGCAGGCATTGTTGGCAATGCAGGTATGGCATCTGTTTTGGCGGCAGTTGAAGCTGGTAAAACATTGTTATTAGCCAATAAAGAGTCTATTGTTTCTGCAGGTGAGTTGGTTATGCCATTGGCCAGTAAAAACAACGCACAGATTATACCGTTAGATTCTGAGCATAATGCTATTTTCCAATGTTTGGGTGACAGTTATCAGACTGGAATTCGTCCAAAAGGGGTTAACAGTGTCACATTAACGGCTTCTGGCGGCCCATTTTGGAAAACCGATGCCAATCAATTTAAGTCAATCACACCAGCTCAGGCAGTGGCTCATCCACAGTGGGATATGGGGGCGAAAATTTCAGTAGATTCTGCCACTTTAATGAATAAGGGCTTAGAAGTAATTGAGGCTCATTGGTTATTCAATATGCCCGGTGAGGAAATCCATGTCTTGATTCACCCACAAAGTACGATCCATTCAATGGTTAACTTCATTGATGGTTCGGTATTAGCACAAATGGGCTGCCCTGATATGCAGATACCCATATCACATGGTTTGGGGTTGGGTCAACGACTGGTGAATGATGCGGACTTTCTGAATTTATTACAACAGCAGCAGCTGACATTTTTTCAAGCAGATACAGTTAAATTCAGGTGTTTACAGTTAGCCAGAGATGCAATGTTTTTAGGTGGTACTGCACCAGCTATACTGAATGCGGCTAATGAAGTGACCGTGGCGGCTTTTTTGGCAGGTCAGATACGATTTGACCAGATTGGTGAAATAAATGATAGAATGTTGAATGATATTCAAACAACAAAGGTTGAATCCCTGACGCAACTTCAAGACCTTGATACTGAGGTCAGATTTAAGACCGAAACACATATAAATTCAAAATAGAAATTATGACGACGATATTAGGTAGCATATTTTGGCTGATCATTACTTTGGGTGTATTGGTAACTTTTCATGAATTGGGGCATTTTTGGGTGGCCCGTTTATTCAAAGTAAAAGTACTGCGTTTTTGTGTGGGTTTTGGTAAACCTATTTGGTCTCGTTTTGACCAACAAGGTACTGAAATAGCAGTTGCTCCCATTCCTTTAGGCGGCTATGTTAAATTATTGGATGTGCGTGACTGCGACGTATCTGCAGATGAAATTCAATATACCTATAACCACAAGCCTTATTGGCAAAAAATGTTGATTATGTTTGCTGGTCCGGCTTTCAATTTTATTTTGGCTTTCTTTTTGTATTGGTTGATGTTTGTGGTGGGCAAGAATGAAATACAACCGACTCTTGGTGAGCCAACTAAAATCATGCAACAAGCAGGTTTTCTAGAGAAAGATCAACTCAAAAAAATTGATGGGGAAACCATCAGAACTTGGTCCGATGTATCATTAAACTTAATTACGGCAGGTATTGATCGTCGTGATATTGTGGTAGAAGTAGAAACTGATTCAGGCACCATAACTAATCGAACCTTATCCTTGTCTGCATTACCTGCGGAGGTTCCCGAGGAAAAAATGATCGAATACATTGGCTTAGAAGCTTATCGCGTACCGATGGCTGCGAAAATGACGGCGTTGGACGAAGGGTTGCCAGCAGCAAAAGCAGGACTTCAAGAAGGAGATGAGATTGTTCAAATCAATGATGAGAAAATTGCTGACTGGTATGATCTTGTTGAGGTGGTGAGCCAGATAACGCAAGGTCCTATTGAAGTAAGTTTTATCAGAAATCAAGTGCGCAAAACTACAACTATACCTACTTTGATGACTGATCCTGATGACTCTAAGCGTAAAATATTAGGTGTGCGTCCTGAATCGCCAAAAGATTCTGACCGGAATTACTATAACAACTTATTCTTTTCATTGTCTTACGGGCCAATAGATTCTATAGGGCAATCTTTTATGCAAATTGGTAAAATTACCAGTAAATCCCTAGAGATGATGTGGAAATTGGTCACGGGTAAAGCATCAATCAAGAACCTTTCAGGGCCGATTACCATCGCGCAAGTAGCCAACGATTCGGCTTCCAGAGGTTTTTCATGGTACCTTTCTTTTTTGGCATTAGTGAGCTTAAGTTTGGGTATAATTAATCTGATGCCAATTCCTATGTTAGATGGTGGCCAGATGATGTTTTTAACGATTGAAAAAATCAAAGGCTCACCGCTGAGTGAACAATTTGAGGTAAAGGCACAACTTATTGGGATGTTTATGCTAATTAGTTTGATGTCTTTAGCTTTTTATAACGACATTTTAAGGTCAGTGTCTTAAAATACAGGAAAAAATAACAATCAAACCTATATGCGAAAACTAATCTTATTTTTGGTGCTTTTATCGTTCAACATAAAAGCAATGGAATCGTTCACAGTCAGCGACATCAGAATTTTGGGTGCTGATAGAATATCACATGGTACCATCTTTTCATATTTGCCTATTGAGCGTGGAGATGTTGTTGATGATGATACCATCAGACAAGGTATCAAAGGTGTCTTTTCGACTGGATATTTTAATGATGTAAAAATGCTCAGGAATGAAAATGTTTTGATTGTTCAGGTTGTTGAACGGCCAGCTATTGCTACCATCAGGATTGATGGTAATAAAAGTATTAAAACTGAAGAATTATTGCAAGGTTTGAATAGTATTGGTTTGTCAGAAGGAGAGGTTTTTGACAAGTTGGAACTCGAAAAAGTAAAAACAGAATTGGTTCAACAGTTTTTTTCTCGAGGTAAGTACAATGTTGAAATTGAAACCAATGTCAAGGAATTGGATCGTAACCGGGTTTTGATCAATATCAATATTGCAGAAGGAAGCGCAGCAAAAATCAAACACATAAAAATTGTTGGGAATACCGTATTTACTGATGAAGAGTTGATTGAGGCTTTTGAGTCTGACACCTCTAACTGGTTGTCTTGGTATTCGCAAGATGATCAATACTCCAAAGAAAAGTTGAACGGAGACTTGGAAAAATTGAAATCCTATTATTTAGATAGGGGTTATGTTAATGCCGAAGTTGAGTCTGTTCAGGTAACTATCAGTAATGATAAAAAAGACATATATATCACTGCCAATATCCAAGAGGGTGAACAATACAAATTTGGTAAACAAGACCTGACTGGTGAATTAATTTTTGATAAATCAATTTTAGAAAAATATTTGATCACCAAAGAAAATGAGATATTTGCGCAAAATAGGATTGAGTTAACAAATACAACTCTAAAATCCGTGTTGGCAAATCGTGGTTATGCATTTGCTGAAGTACAGCCTGTACCAGTCGTTAATGAAGAGGATAAAACTGTTGATGTTACGTTCTTTATCTTACCGGGTAAAAAAGTCTATGTGCGACGTATTAATTTTAATGGTAATACCAAAACCAAAGATGAGGTTTTACGCAGGGAAATGCGTCAATTTGAAGGAGCTTGGTTTTCACAAACATTGATAGATCGTTCGAAATTAAGACTACAACAAAAACCTTACTTTGAAACTGTTGAAGTAGATACCCAACAGGTTGCAGGCACAGATGATCAAATAGACATTAATGTGACAGTGGTAGAAAGAAACTCTGGACAATTTACTTTTGGTTTGGGCTTTTCCCAAGTCAGTGGTTTGAATTTTTCAACCAGTGTATCGTTACAAAATTTATTAGGTACAGGTAACACCCTGTCAGTAGCCGTTAATACTTCAGACTTTTATAAACGTTTGAATTTAGTATACGAAGATCCTTATTTTACTGATGATGGAATCTCACTGGGTTATAGTTTGAACTTTACCAATATCGACCAAGGTGATGCCAACATCGCGCAATATAATTCGACAAATGGTGGTTTAGGTGTACAAGCCAGTTTCCCTGTCACTGAGTTTGATAGGATATACACCAGTCTGGCATATGAAAGAATTTCTTTGCGTGCCAATGAAGGTAGGACTGCTCAAGCAATTATTGATGGATTGACGGATCTTGGAGGTTATGCATTCACTTGTTTTAATCGAATAGCTCGACCAGAAAATGACGAAGATTTACCCAGATTGACAGAACAATGTTTTGATGATGAAGTCCTTCCTACGCCTACAGGTATTGAAGGTGAAACCATTCAAGTACCAACACAGTATAGACGGGCTTTCAGTTTATACAAAGCTCAAGCCAGATGGGCC
>CALLLZ010000433.1 GCA_938008005.1 uncultured Marinicella sp.
GGGGTGGGTTCAAAAATGACTTGGCAAGGCAATGAAAAAGTAGGTAGTGGTAAACAAACCATCATTGAATCAAGTGCTCACTCTATGGTTAAAGCGGAACTATATTTCGATGGACAAGGAGATGACCCTTCATGGGCAACTTACCAAATTAAGGATATGGGTGGGGTTTCTGAGGTTAGTTGGGTTTTTGATACTGACTTCAAAGGTAATATACTCAGTAGGTATTTCGGTATGATGATGGATGGAATGCTTGGTCCTGAATATGAGAAAGGATTGTTAAACCTCAAAACCTTGGTTGAAGCTCAACCGGTCTATGACTTTTCAAATATCAGTACTGAAGAAGTTGACTCCCAAAATGTGCTTTATGTCAGTACTTCTGGTAACACCAATGAAGACATGAGTTTGGTGATTAGAGAAGCATATGCCAAGGTGACTGAATTTATGGTTGCCAATAATATCAACTTTGGGGGTATGCCAATGGCGATTACACGCAACTGGGGCAATAATATTTGGGAATTCGATGCGGCGATTCCAGTTGATCTAAACAGTATCGAAGGTGAGACGGGTGAAATTCAATTGGGTCAAACCTATGGCGGTAAAGCGGTTAAATATATACAGAAAGGTTCCTACGATCAGGGCGAGGCTTCTTATGCTTTGATAGATGCGTATATTGAAGAAAATGAACTTGAGCGCAGTGGTAACCCCTGGGAAGTTTATGCCAATGATCCAGCTTCAGTTCCTGAATCTGAAATATTGACCTATATCTATCAGCCCATTAAATAAAAATTAATTTTTAATAAAGTTTGTTTTACAGGACGAGTTAGCCATTAAAAAAGCTGAGTTGTATTATTTAACAACTCAGCTTTTTTTGTTCGTTATTTTATTCTTCAGAAAACTCAGGTCGAATCTCACGATCCATCAAAGCTGATAGTGCTTCAATGGTGGTCATTTCGCCATGCACAACTTTCCAAACATGTTCAGTGATGGGCATATCAACATTGTGTTTCTGTGCTAAGCGCATGACTTCATCAGTGGTACCAATACCTTCAACAACTTGCCCAATGGTTTTTTGTGCAGACTGGATTGATTCGCCTTGGCCCAAAGCCAAACCCATGCGGCGATTTCTGGATAAATCTCCAGTAGAGGTTAGTACCAGATCACCTAAACCGGATAAACCCATTAGAGTTTCAGGTCGGCAGCCTAAAGCTTCACCTAAGCGCATCATTTCAGCCATACCTCGGGTCATTAAAGCAGCTCGAGTGTTATCGCCCAGTTGCATGCCATCAGCTATGCCGGTAGCTAATGCCAAAACATTTTTAACGGCACCACCCAATTCGGCACCAATAACATCTTTTGAAATGTAAGCTCGAAAATTATCGGTGTGTAAAGCTTGGCTTACTTGCATTGCAAACTCCTGGTTATCAGAGTGTGAAGCAACAGCCACCAGAGTTGGTTTGTTATTGGCTACGTCTTTCGCAAATGATGGCCCAGTTACCAAGGCCATTGGCACGGTATCACCGATTATCTCTTCAGCCACTTCATGGAGGAATCTACCGGTTCCTGGTTCAAAACCTTTACTGGCCCAAGCCAAAGGTCGGTCGGCTAACAACGGTTTGATTTGTTGTAGAATTTCGCCAAAAGCGTGCGATGGACAAACCACCAGCACCGCATCAGATTGTTTGATCGCGATGTTTAAATCAGCTTCAATGATCAACTTTTTAGGGAATCTAATACCAGGTAAATATTGCTCATTGCTTCTGGTATTTTGCATGGCTTCCATGCCAGCTTGATGGCGCCCCCAGAGGACAGTTTCATTGTTACGCGATAGTTGCATCGCCAATGCTGTCCCCCAGGAACCAGCGCCCAGTACAGCAAACTTCATTATTGTTTGGTACTTGAAGCAGCTTGTTCTTGTGCTTTTTGCATTTGTTGTGCGTACATTTGTTCGAAATTAACGGGTTGTAGCATCAGTGGTTGGAAGCCACCAGTTAATACCAAATCACTGACTTGTTGCCTGATGTATGGGAATAAAACATTTGGACAGTACACACCTAAAGTTTGATGTAAGGCTTGATCTTCAAAGTTCTGCATACCAAATAGGCCTGCTTGACACACTTCAGCCAAATAAGCGGTTTTTTCATTAACGGTACAAGTAACTGTAGCAGTCAAAGCCACTTCGTATGTGGTATCGTCTAATTTATTGACCTTTTGACTCATGTTTAACTTAATTTCAGGCTGACCTTGTTCATTGAAAATATGCGGTGCGTTAGGAGCCTCAAAAGAAACATCTTTGAGGTAAATTTTTTGCAAAGACATCGTTGGTCCTTGATTTTCAGTTGTTGCTGCTGCTTTATTTTCTTCTGTCATGATTGATTCCTGTGATTAAAATTGGATCAAGTAGATCCCTTATAAATTGAAAACTTGTTTGATTTATGGTTTTTACACTTTGCTCAGTGGTAATTTTTCACTGATCCAAGCATTGATACCACCCTGCAAATTAAACACTTGTTCTAGGCCTGCATCGGTTAACTTTTGACTTGCTGAGGCTGAGCTTTTGCCTATTTGGCAATAGACAATAACTGGCTTCTTTTTTAGTTTGTCGATTTTGGCTTTACCTGATGTGATGTCTTCCAATGACATGTTAATGGCATTGACGATGTGCCCCTGATCAAATGCTTCTTTGGGTCTAACATCCACTACTTGGGCATTTTGTTGGTTGACTAAGCGGGTTAATTGGTCGATATTAACGTTTTGGAATGCTTTACTTTTTTCTTTGTATAAGGTGTTCAAGAACAGAAATAATACCACCAAAAATAAAGTCACCATGAAAGGGTGGTTCCCAATAAATTCAACCAGTTGTGACATTACCTGTTTACCTAAAATTCAAAAAGGGACAATATAAGGTATCAGCGCAAAAAATCAAGTCTAAAGCCCTAAAAACAGATGATATGTTTGTGTTTGAATCAGATTGGCTGGTAAAACTGTTTTTTCTGGTTGTTGAGTTTGTTAACATGAGCGACTGTTTTCATAAGTTAGTTAACTTTTTTTTATATGCGTTTTGGTTTTTTTCTGTTGATTTTTCTGTTATCAAGTGATGTTTCAGTTGCACAGCAAGACATGGATGAGGCGGAAATTAATAGTAAATTAGAAAACATTCGCGAACGTTTGACCCGTCTCAAGAATGAACTCAATCAAGCTGAAGGTGAAGAAGCTAAACTGATTGGGGAATTGGAATCACAAGACCAAAAAATCAATCTACAAGGTAAAAAGATTCGAGACATTAATGCCAAAATAAGCACTGCAGAACAACAGGTAGAGGTGTTAGGCAAAGAAATTGAGATCAAGAGCGACAGCATCGCTGATCAGAAGTCACAAATGGCAGATTTACTGCGTTTACATGTGTTCATCAACCATGATCGTATTTTAAAGATGATGTTGCTTAATCCAAGTACTCAAAACGCCGAAATTACCCAACATCAAATCAAATATCTGCAATATAAACTCTATGATTTGATCAGAAGTATTGCTGAACAAATTAAACAATTGGAACAGTACCAAGTACAAATTTCTGAACAAAAACAAACTTTAGAGCATGAAGAGCGAGTGCTGAATGACGAGCAAGCCATTATGGTTGAAAACAAACGCCAACGAGCAGTTGTACTGGGTAGTTTGAGAAAAACAATTGCTGGCTACCAAAACGAAAATCAAACGTTAACTAAAGACAGCGAACGGCTTAACGAATTGTTGATACAACTCACTCAATACCTAGATGATTTACCAGAAAGTCTTGGTGAAGACATTTCGTTTGCGAAACTCAAAGGCCAACTAATCAAGCCGTTAAATGGCAAAATCATTCGTTCCTATCGTTCATTACGCGCTGGTTACAACCGCTGGGATGGGGTGGTGATTGGTAACCAAGCGGGTGAAAATGTGGTGTCAACGGCATATGGTCGAGTTGCTTTTGCTGATTGGTTACGTGGTTATGGTTTGTTGGTTGTGATAGATCATGGAGATGATTACATGACGTTATACGGGCATAATGAAACATTGTTGATTGAGGTGGGTGATTGGGTTCAAGCTGATCAAGTCATAGCTACAGCAGGTAACTCAGGTAACATTGATCCCAGTGGCGTTTATTTTGAGATTCGAAAAGCGGCAGATCCGACTAATCCTGTTCCTTGGTTTAAGTAGATTGTTACAGTTCGATTCTTTCTTTAATAAACGCTATTAAACATTCAGTTTAGTCTGTTCTTCGATACCAGGACTCTTATATAGGGTGATATAGGTATGTGACAATATAGATACTTGGAAGACAACAATTAAGTGGGCTATTAACCCAACAAATAAATTAAAAACCAGTTTGTCTTCACTTAAAAACCTGTTAATCAATAAATTAATCGCTATAGGCAGTAACACAATTAAAACAAATATTTTAGCGCTGTTCTTCTTTGTCAATGCAATCGATTTACCTATACTCATTTTGTTCCCTATTGCTCTTGATGGCAGTGCCAAACAAATTCGAGAAAAAATTATTCCGGCTACCAGAAATATGGGAACAAGAATAAAAAAAATACTTTGCTCAAAATCACCAGATCTGGTGCCATAAATATAGAAAGGCATTACAAGAGCAGTAAATAAGCCAACAGCCAATGAAAACAGCAGCCAAAGGCCAACTGAAATTAATAAAAACTGATTATCTGCAGAACCCCAAGAAAAGACTTTATCCCAACGATTGGCTTCATCAATAATAACAGAACGGTGAATCACTACTGCTTGTTTTACGTATATAGCAAGGTTGACCAATGCCAGTAAATATATAATGAAAATGTTGCTTGTTCCAACCCAGATAAAAATGCCATCAAGTAATGCCGTAAAAATAAAAAAAATCAACGTAATGCCAACGAAAAACCCAAAATTTTCTCTGATGGACTGAATAGCTTGACTGATTATTTTTTGAATGGATAAATGCATTAAATAACTCCTTTTATTTGATTTGAAACTGTTATTAAAAGCTTACTTAATTAGAGTCAGTTTTTCAATGTTTGACTTCGGATTCCTGGCTAAAAGTTAATATGCATCAGCAATAGACAGGTTGATTCAGCTTTTATTCAGTGTTTCATATGTAGTATAGTGAACTTATGAAAAACTGTGCAATCAAGATGAAAATTTTAATCCCAATGATGACCTTATTTTTAGCCTCTTGTGGCGTTCATAATCACCGTTATGATGCTCAAGAAGATGTTTACTATGAGGACGATTATTACGCTTATGACAACTATGACCCTTATTATGGTTATGGTTCATCAGAGTATTCAACCGCTGGGGATGGCGTTTACTATAATAATTACAATTATTATCCAGACCGTTGGGGTGTAACCTACAGTAATGTTAATTACAGTCCTTACAGATACCCCAGAGTTGGGTTCTATTTTTCCTCCGGATATAATTGTGGTTATTCATATTGGTCAACCCGCTGTTCACCTGGCTATTATGGATCGAACTATTACGGTTCAAGCTATTATGCTTCTAGTTGGTGGCCTTCTTATGGTTTTGGCCTAGGGTTTGGTGGTTACAGTAATCATTATTCTAACAATTACTGGTGGTACAACCACTGGCGTAATCGCAACTACAATCATCACCGTCCTACACAACGCGGTTATTATTCAGCCCGAAACGAAACAACTCGCTTAATGAATGGTCGGTATGCTTCAAATTATAAAAACAACACATCAAGAAGAAATAACGCTCAACGAAATGGTCAGCGAAACGGTTATATCAGTCGCACCAACCCCAATGCAGTTAATCGTGGTCGAAGTACAGGTAACCGATCTATTAATCGCTCTTCTGGAAATAGAAATATAAACAGATCTTCTGGTAACCGCACTATAAACAGATCATCGAGTAATCGTATAAATCGCAGCAGCAGACCAGCTCAAAGAAGTCGACAACAGTCAGCTGTGCTGAAGCCCAGTGGTTCAAATTATCGACAAGTTACAGGTGGTCAAAATTCAACTCGTTCTGTTGTATCAAGTCGTTCAAATATTCGAAACAACAGCCGACAAGTTCAAGCTGAACGGGTACAGCCGAATAACAATACAAGTAATAACCCAAGAAATAATAGATATGAAAAGCCAGCTTTGGTGGTCAGTAATCTACCGCGTCAGCGGGTTAGGCAAACCAACCAAGTTAGGCGAAATGCCAGAACCAGTCAAAATCCACAAAGTTCTGTAAGGGTTAAGCCGATGAATAGTCAGTCACCGGTTTATCATAACAATCGTTCAAATGTTGTTAGACAAAGTGCTTCTCGGCAAAGCTCTCAAGTGCAACGCTCTAATGTTCAGCGTTCAAATGCATCAAGTAGAAGTCAGTCAAATACTCGATCGAGGCCTCAAACAAAGCCGCAGCAAACCCGATCGTCACAGCAGACTAAACAACCAACCCGATCTTCAAACAGTAAGCCGCAACGCAGCAGGCAATCAAGCGGTAATCATCGATCGAGTCGTTCGTCAGCTAACCGTATGAGTCGTGAAAGAGAAAAATAAAAAGTGCAAGCCATATACAAAATGGCATTTACAGTACAGAAATACTCAGCTCTGTTGGGTATTTTGTTTTCTGCGTTCTACAAATCAAACAGCTTTGTTGTAGAATAAGCCTCGTTTAACTAAAGTGTCTTGATGTACTTATTGGGTTTTATCCGGGTTATAAGTTTCACAAGGCTGATTTATCAAGCGTGAATTCTGTAAGGTTGAATAATACAGTTAACATCCGCAGTTTGATCCGCTCAATGGGACAGAAAACAACATGAAAAGAATAGTGATCTTGTGTTTGATGTTGTCGTTAATGGCATGTCAACACAACACCAAACCAATGAAAGACGGCAATAAAAAGGCTGTGACTTTATCTGATGCACAAGAGTTTTTGGACAGGGTAGAGGAAACTTATATCAAAGAAGGTGAATATGCTGCTAGAGTGGCTTGGGTTCAAGCCAACTTTATAACAGACGACACCATTTGGTTGGGGGCTAAAAGTATTGAAAAAATGGGTGGTTTATCAGTTAAGTTTGCCAATGAAGCAAAGAAATTTGATGGTATAAATTTATCTGATGACATGCGTCGTCGCCTCGATCTAATCAAGGGAAGTTTGACATTGGCTGCACCTGATGATGTAGATAAAAATGCAGAACTGGCTCAAATTATGGCAAATTTAGAGGCCATGTATGGATCGGGTAAATACTGCGTTGATGACCAATGTCAGACATTGGGTGAGTTATCCAGGATAATTTATGAATCGAAGGATCACAAAGAGTTACTAGCGGCTTGGCAGGGTTGGCGGACGGTTTCTCCAGATATGCGTGATAAGTATCAACGCATGGTTGAACTAGCTAATGAAGGCGCTCAAGATTTAGGCTATGACGATACCGGTGCCATGTGGCGGGCTGGCTATGATATGCCAGCCAGTGACTTTCCAGTTGAGTTGGATCGATTGTGGTCACAAGTTAAACCTTTGTATGATTCGTTACAATGCCACGTTCGCAGCAGATTAACTGATCATTATGGTAAAAATGTGATGGGTGATGATGGTATGATCCCTGCGCATTTACTGGGTAACATGTGGGCACAAGATTGGACCGGTATTTATGACTTGGTTAAACCTGTCGATGCGGGCTCAACCATAGATGTGACTGCTTTGCTTGCAAAGCATGATTATGACGCCAAAAAGATGACCAAAACAGCTGAAGGCTTCTTCACATCTTTGGGGTTACCTCCATTGCCAGAAACTTTCTGGCAGCGTTCACTGTTCACTAAGCCACAGGATCGTGATGTGGTTTGTCATGCCAGTGCTTGGAACATTGATAATGTTGATGATATTCGCATGAAAATGTGTATCAAAGAAGATTATGAAGATTTTGTCACCATTCACCATGAGTTGGGGCATAACTTTTATCAACGTGCATATAAGGATAAAAGTATTCTATATAGAACGGGTGCCAATGATGGTTTTCACGAAGCCATTGGTGACACTGTAGCCTTATCAATCACGCCACAATACTTCAAAGAAATCGGTCTGATTGATGCGGTCCCAGCTTCATCAAATGATTTAGGTATGTTGATGCAAAAAGCCTTGGAGAAAATTGCTTTTGTCCCCTTTGGTTTGTTAGTTGATCAATGGCGCTGGAAAGTGTTCAATGGCGAAATTACTCCTGAACAATACAATGCGGGTTGGTGGGAGTTAAGAAA
This sequence comes from uncultured Marinicella sp., assembly GCA_938008005.1. GTDB lineage: Bacteria > Pseudomonadota > Gammaproteobacteria > Xanthomonadales > Marinicellaceae > Marinicella. Next base: position 8,238 of record CALLLZ010000433.1, read on the forward strand.
CAAATACCAAGGTGTAAAATCACCTGTTAAGCGCAGTGAAAATGATTTCGATCCAGGTGCCAAATACCATATTCCGGGCAACACACCCTATACGCGTTATTTTTTGGCCCATATATTGCAATTCCAATTCCACCGTGAATTATGTAAAGCGGCCGGCTTTGAAGGCGAATTGCATCGTTGTTCTATCTACAACAACAAAGCTGCGGGTGAAAAGTTGACCAAAGTATTAGAAATGGGCGCTCAAAGACCTTGGCAAGATGCCATGGAAGTGGTTGCCAATTCTCGTGAAATGGATGCCACTGCTGTGGTGGACTATTTTGCACCATTGAAAGTGTGGTTGGATGAACAGAACCAAGGTCGTGACTGCGGTTGGTAATTATCTATTGAAAAATAAATAGACAAGAGAAGGCCGGTCGTTGGATCGGCTTTTTTTGTCAGCTAGAAAGCAACAGTATGAAAGTAACTCAATGAAAACAAACGTCAAATCCATCCATCAATGATGGAAAATCAATACTTATTTTGCTATCCTATTTGTTCATTTTTATTTAACAATTATTAAAAAAGGAGAAAATCATGAGTGTAGCAAGAGTAACAGAAATCATTGCAGGTTCTAAAAAGAGTTTTGAAAAAGCAGCACAAAACGGTATTGAGCGTGCCACTAAAACATTGAAAAATGTGTCAGGTGCTTGGGTAGAAAGCCAAAAAGTTGTCGTTGAGAACAATGAAATTGTTGAGTATCGAGTGGCTTTAAAAGTGACCTTTGTATTAGAGGATTGATTACACCATTAAAGATCAATTAGGAAGCCAGTCTTTATGACTGGTTTTTTTATACCTGATACAAACATTCGGCTTGAAAATGGATGATACAATGCTTTAATCAGCTTAATAAATCAAGTATGTGATATACAACCAGTTACTTGTTGATGATGCGAAGTGACAGATTTCAGGTTCTACCCAAAAAAATCAGTGGTTAAGCCGTATGAAGGTGACAGTCATTACTGCTTTAAATAACCACACCAAACATTTGAGCAACTCAATTCACCCAAAGCACATAAAGTTCCTAGCCGCATTGTTCAAGAAATTAAAACCAAGTATGATTGGTTTTACCAACTGTTTTATCCTGGGCAAGCTTTGCCTAAAAAACTCATAACTGAATTGAATTTTTGTCTTTTTAAATAGTCTTAACCCGTATGCGAATATTTTTAACAGTCTATTTTTTGTTCATTACACAATGGGTGGTTGCGAATCCTTTGGTTGATGCAGCAAAACAACGATTAGAACAGTTTGTGATTTATGATGGATCCTATCAAAAAATTGCTTATCCCATGGGTGATGTTAACCCTAGAAAAGGGGTGTGTACGGATGTGGTCATTCGATCTTACAGAACTTTAAACATTGACTTGCAACAACGCGTGCATGAGGACATGGCTGCTCATTTTGATCAGTATCCAATGATCTGGGGCTTGAAAAAACCAGATACCAATATTGATCATCGTCGTGTACCCAATTTAGAAAAGTTTTTTACTCGTCATGGGAAAGTACTTCCTGTGACTGATCAGGGCGCAGATTATAAACCCGGAGAAATCGTTACCTGGCGGTTAACGGGGTCTAATTTACCACACATTGGTATAGTCAGTGATGAGAAAGCAGAATCTGGTAACTACAAAATTATTCATAATATAGGCTGGGGACCTCAGCTCAATGACATGTTATTTGATCATCGAATTGAAGGTCATTTTGTTTATTGAATATTCATTGTGTTGGGTGGATTCCATTTGTCAATTATCAAATAAGACTTATTTCAATACTGAAAAAAGTAAAGGTGTAAACTCCGAAAATTATAGACTGAGTTTGTAACGTGTTCATGTTCCACATATTGTGCTGAGCTGCAATTTTACAGCTCAACACAAATTGCGTTAATCAAACAGCTTATGGTCTGATTCTTCCTGAACCAAAGACACGATCACCTGGTATGCCTTGTCCATTTGAACTTTCACAATTCAAACCTCTAGAAACTTGGGTTGTCGTTCCATTGGCAGTTACATTGACATTAATGGCGCCTGCTGTATCGTTACAACTTACAAGGGCAGAATCTTGATTTCCTTGAACACCAACACCGCCTGTGCCAAACCATTGGTATGTGGCATTATGTGGCGAAACACCTGATACATGTACGTCACATATATAGCCACCTCCATTAGGTTCACAAACTATAATGCCCGCTTGAGCAGCAGAAACAACAAAAGAACTGGCGACAATCATGGTCATTAATTTATTTTTCATAATATTCTCACTAATTTAAGTTAATTAAACCGAGGTAAATTCCTCATGACAAATTATGAATTTAAGTGGTCAATTTCAGGTATCAAATATCCGTCAAAATATTTAAAGATTTCGACTTAAAGCCCGATAAATACGACCAAAATATCAAATATATGGATTGATAAAACGGCCTTGACTTTTATACATTGTTGATTTTATTGGCTATTTCAAGGTATCCGATCAAAGTGAGTGGCCAATGTTCTTTTCATCGAATTAAATTTCTAAAGCCGTTGAATATTTGCCTAAATGCTTACTAAAATAACAGTTATTGATATTTTATATCCAATCATTGTGTCTCAAAACCATCTGAAAAAATAGAAATTTCACTGGAGTAAACACTCTTGGCTGATCCTGTTGTATTAGATTCACTACTGGCTGCATGATTTAAACCATCAGTTGATACCACCTTGCCAAATTGGCCCGTATCCCATGGTGTTTGATTTCTGTTGTAAGCAACAATTTGAGTTCTTTCAATGAATACATCATCTGAGCCATTAAAATTTGGGTTAAAAGTATATTGATAGATTCGCCCTTTTCGGTCTTCACTGGAAGGTGCACCAACCAGGAATTCTGTGGTGCCAAAAAAAGCATCGCCATTGGCCGATATTGAGGTACCAAATTCCTCACCAATGCTTCCAGTTATTACAGTAGGAAGGAATTTTTGAATCAAGTTACCATTTGACCAAACATAAGCAGCACCGGTTCGACGACCCGTTATGTCTTCCTCAAAAGGTGCTCCAATATATATATAGACGTTTTCATTGAA
>CALLLZ010000434.1 GCA_938008005.1 uncultured Marinicella sp.
ACACAGACTGCTCAGTGCTTGTATTTTTTAAGGATAGATTTGACCGGTTGGAGAGGCAAGATGTCAACTCCTTGTTTCTTCAACTTTTAAACTTAAAGTCCGTCGCTAGGTTTCAAAGTTCTTAAAGCCAAGTCTTCAGCACTTTTATCTTGCCAAACAGGCCAGTATTTAAGGCGTTTTTTCGCGATACTGTCTTGATGCTTTTGGTACCATTTTTGGTCTTTTTCACCCGGTTGGTGGTCTTTGGCTTTTTTCATCCATTTCTTGAAGTCTTTTGAATCAACTTGATATTTGCCCGCGCCACCATTGTGGATAGGCCACATGGAAAATCTGGCTTTCCAAGCACCCATTCTTGGAGTGATGATGCTGTAATATGTTTTGCCTTCTAATAAATCTGCTTCCATAAAATCTGCAGCTTCAGAAACGACCATAAATGTGTGTTTGCCAGGTGTGGTTTGGTATGTAATTTTCTTCTTATTGCCTAAGATGCCAATAAATTTTGTTTCATTCCCTGTTACTTCATAAATCGAAGATTTAACGAATTTGCCAGCCATTGAAGACCGCATAAAAACCACTTCAGTGGATTTATCATTTGAGCCTTCAAGAGCTTGTAACATAGAAGGAGTAAAAATAGAAAAACACAAAACCAGTGCAAGTTGATAAATTTTCATTAAATTTTCCCTTTTAAACTAAACGTCACATCTTACTGGTTTGTGTTCATTTTTGCTAAAACAAATATCAAATTCATTGTTTTTGTTCATGTCAAACATTTATTACAAACTCAGTCATTGACTAATTCTTTCACACATCGCATACTTCTTGCTTTTAAATTCCGACAGCTTAATGACTGAAACAGCAACGATTCGCAATAATTGGACCATTGAAGAGGTAGAACAACTGTTTGCCTTACCATTTAATGACTTGTTATTCAAGGCACAGCAAATCCACCGAGAATATTTCAACCCCAATCATGTCCAAATAAGCACGTTGTTGAGTATTAAAACGGGCGCCTGTCCAGAAGATTGCAATTACTGTCCACAATCAGTTCGATATGAGACTGAAGTCAAAGCGGAACCTTTAATGGCGGTGGACACTGTGGTAGAACAAGCAGGGCTGGCTAAAGAACAAGGTGCCACAAGATTCTGTATGGGAGCAGCTTGGCGCAGCCCCAAAGATCGAGATTTAGATCAAGTCATTGACATGGTAAAAGGTGTTAAAGCACTTGGTATGGAAACTTGTCTGACTTTGGGTATGCTATCATCGGATCAATCTAAAAAACTTTCAGATGCTGGTTTAGATTATTACAATCACAACTTAGATACTTCTGAGGAATATTACAAAAAAATCATCACCACTCGAAAATTTGAAATGCGTATGGATACCCTGAAAAATGTCCAAGATTCAGGCATCAATGTTTGTTCCGGTGGCATCATAGGTATGGGTGAGTCACAACGTGATCGAGGTGGTATGTTGATGGCATTGGCTAACTTAGAACAACACCCAGGCAGCGTACCTATCAATGCTTTGGTTCAAGTAGAAGGTACTCCCTTGCATGGTATAGATAAATTGGATGAACTGGATTTCGTCAGAACCATAGCGGTAGCCCGTATCATGATGCCCAAGTCAATGGTGCGTTTATCGGCCGGACGAAATGATATGTCTGAGGCGGTACAAGCCATGTGCTTCTTGGCAGGGGCCAATTCAATTTTTTACGGTGAAAAATTACTTACAACATCTAATCCAGAAGAGAACAAAGACATGGCTTTATTTAAAAAGTTGGGTATAGAGCCGATGCCAAAGAATCACTAATAAGATTACTTCAAGGCCACTTCTTGCTCGTGCCTCACAAACCGTAACCTTTGCGTAGGCTTTGATGAGTTGTCTTATCTGATTCGTTGCACTCATCAAGGTCCAACATGGGTTTGGATTACTTCAAGGCCGCTTCTTGATCGTACCTCACAAACCGTAATCTATACGTAGGCTTTGATGAGTTGTCCGATCTGATTCGTTGCACTCATCAAGGTCCAACATGGGTTTGGATTACTTCAAGGCCACTTCTTGATCGTACCTCACAAACCGTAATCTATGCGTAGGCTTTGATGAGTTGACCTATCTGATTCGTTGCACTCACCAAGGTTCAACATGGGTTTGGATTACTTCAAGACCACTTCTTGCTCGTGCCTCATAAACCGTAACCTTTGCGTAGGCTTTGATGAGTTGTCCTATCTGATTCGTTGTACTCATCAAGGTCCAACATGGGTTTGGATTACTTCAAGGTCACTTGGCTTATATGGATATAAGCCTGCAGCGTTAGCATGGACGCGGAAGCAGCGTGCTCGTGCCTCACAAAGTGTAAGTATTACGAAATTCAAGGGCCAGTACCCTTTAAAAACCGGAACTATTACATTCTCTTACACCCAAGTCAGAAATCATCCACTGTAATTTAAATCATTAGGCTATAAACTTGCCGGTTTAATCAATGGAATGATCTATGACCAAATTGGCAGTTGTGTTATCAAGGGCTGAGTATGGAGTGCAAGCGCCACAGGTACGTGTTGAAGTCCATATTTCCAGAGGGTTGCCAGGACTTAATATTGTTGGCATGCCTGAGACTGCTGTTAAAGAATCCAAAGATCGGGTCCGCGCAGCCATTATGAATTCTGGTTATGAATTTCCACAACACCGCATCACCATCAATTTATCTCCGGCTGATATTCCTAAGCAAGGAGGACGTTATGACTTACCGATAGCGGTAGGTATTTTAGCCGCCTCAAATCAAATTAAACGAGATAGGTTGACTGATGTAGAGCTGGTGGGCGAGTTGGCATTGGGTGGTGATTTAAGGCTAATACGGGGCGTGTTACCTGTCGTGAGTGCAGTTGCTGATACTGGACGGAGTTTAATTTGTCCCAGTGACAATGGTATTGAAGCTGCATTGGTACAATCTTGTGATTGTATGTTGGCCAATAATTTACTTGAAGTTGCGGCTTGGATGGATACTGTCGATGAGTTGCCGCGAGCTGAATTAAACAATTTGAATTTCAATAACACTGGTCCAGATTTAGCAGATGTGAAAGGTCAGGAGCAGGCCAAGCGTGCATTGATTATTGCTGCTGCGGGTAAGCACAATTTACTTTTCTATGGTCCGCCTGGTACCGGAAAAACCATGTTAGCCAGTCGTCTACCGAGTATACTTCCAAATTTGACTGAAGCAGAAGCTTTAGAGACGGCATCGGTTGCATCGATAAGCGCACATGGCTTTGATCCCGCTTGTTGGAGTCAACCTCCGTTCAGGTCGCCACATCACACTGCATCTGCACCAGCCCTGGTTGGTGGTGGTTCTAACCCAATGCCTGGAGAAATCAGCTTGGCCCAAAATGGAATTTTATTTTTAGATGAGCTTCCCGAGTTTTCTCGGCATGTTTTAGAGGTTTTACGAGAGCCGCTAGAATCAGGAAAAATCATCATATCACGGGCTGCTAGAACTGCAGAATTTCCGGCCAGATTTCAATTGTTAGCCAGCTTGAACCCTTGCCCCTGTGGTTATTTTGGTGACCCTGATCGAACCTGTGAATGCTCGGTGGGACAAATCCAAAATTATCGCAACCGCATATCAGGGCCTTTATTAGACCGCATTGATTTACAAGTTGAAGTACCCAGAATTCCACACAAAACTTTGCGTCAACCCAGTAAAAACATCATTGACAGCCAAACCATCAAACAACAAGTTATCAAGAGTCGCAACATCCAACTGCAACGCAACCAAGGTAAAAGTAATGCTCAATTAGAAGGGAAAGAGATTGAAAAATATATACCATTGAGTGAACCCTTATTGGATTTTCTCGAACAGGTGGTTGACCAATTGCGACTTTCGGCACGGGCTTATCATCGAATCATCAAAGTAAGCAGAACCATAGCCGATTTAGACAATTCTGAGCTGGTACAACAAAACCACTTGGCTGAGGCCATCAGTTTTCGCGGTTTT
>CALLLZ010000435.1 GCA_938008005.1 uncultured Marinicella sp.
TTTGGTCACTAATAAATATACCGCTTTTATGACTGTGAGTAACTTATTTTTTCTTCAAAACCTAAATGCACTACGGGTAAACTTAAGTCAAAAAACACTTCCAAAACCAATGTCAGCTTCACCCAAGCCCTGCCTGGAGGCTCAATCTCTGCGACCATAGGAAGTAACAGTTTATTTGGTCAAATGCACTTAAACAACAAGCACTATATTTTAACAACAAATCAAGCCGGCATTTGGGCTGTTGAATTACCCAATTCTGGTATCAGCTTCAACGGCTGTGATTTTGATCATGATAATCAAGCAATTGATCACAAGCACAACATCGCCATGCTTAATAAAACCAACACCAAATCCAATCCTAAAACAGCTGGCACCGTGATTGACGTATTAATGATTTATGATCAGGCCATTGCTGAACGATATCCTGGAAATTTATTACAAACCCGGGTGGATCAGTATTTCAACGTTTCCAATCAAACATATGCCAACTCTGATATAGATCTGGCCATCAGACAAGTCGGTTTGGTACAAGTGGGTTATGATTTCGATGACGCCAACTTCAATGCCAGAAACACAATTCAACAAGTTTTGAAAACTGGAATTGGTGTGCAAGGTTTTGAAAATCTGCCACAAATTAGAAATGAAACGGGTGCTGACTTGGTGATATTCCTTCGCACCAATAGCATTGAGAATCGAGGCAATTGTGGTATAGCATACTTCCCTGTTAGTTCTGGCAGAAATAGTTTTGATGCGAGCTATGGTGTTAACATTATGGCTGATGGTATGAGCAGCTGGTCGGTTTGTACTGATCAGGTAATGGTACATGAAATTGGACATAACTTAGGCGCTGGACATCACAATACAACTGTTCAACAAAGGTTTATCCCAGATGCCGCAGGATTTGCTAAGTTGGGTCAGTTTGGTACAGTAATGGGTTCATTTGGCACTGGTCGAATCGATCGTTTTTTAGAACTTGACTATTTGTCCAACCCAAATATCCAATGTGGTGGAGGACCCTGTGGTGTTCAAGGACAAAGAAACAACGCCAATGTAATCCGCCAATTAATGGGACCCGTGTCAAATTATAGAAACAATACCTCCAATGCTCCCAACCTGGAAGATTTTTCAGTGGCTTTGACAGACCAAGACGGTGATGAGGTATTAGATCGCGATGACAAATTTCCTTTTGACCACACTGAAACCACTGACACAGATGGTGACGGTGTTGGTAATGTGAGTGATGCCTTTCCTAATTCAGCGGATGAACAGCTTGACTTTGATGGTGATGGTATAGGTAACAATGCCGACAGCGATGATGACAATGATGGCACCTTAGATGTTGACGATGACTTTCCATTCGATAACAGTGAATTCAAAGATTCCGACCGTGATGGTATAGGTGATACAACTGATGACTTTGTGTTTGAGGCTTCTGAATTCAAAGACTATGATGGCGATGGAATTGGCAACAACGCTGATGAAGATGATGACAACGATGGGGTAACAGATTTATCACCTAACAAACAAGACCTACTGGTCATTAATGTTGGTAACAATCGCATACTGCGTTTTGATGCTCAAACTGGTTTAGCCAAAGGTATTGAGGTACTTCCCACAGATGGTTTATTGACATTTCAATCAGATTTAACTGTAAATAACGAAACTCAACAACTTTATTACAGCACCCAAAGCAGCATAAAAAAACTGGATTTGATGAAACCCAATGCCGAACCTATTTTGGCAATACCAGCTTACTCAAATAACCAAAACAGCTTATCTACAGGTTTTCCTACAGCAATACAATACTTCGGCAATAACAATTTATATGTAGGAAAATTAAATGCCGGCGCAATTACTAACTACAGCACGTTGAACCCAACACGACCCAATATGACATTCGATGTTAATTTACCGGTGATTATTGATGAAAACATCATAGATTTTCAAGTTCATGAAGGTGAATTATTTACATTGGGACAGAATATCAGAATTTATCGCGGCAACCCCAATACCAGAAATATGCAACAAATTGGAGTTAGATCACCAAATTGGTTGGTTGACCCATATGCTTTTGTGGTTACTGGTGATGAGATTCTATTACATACGGATCAAAGAACCAATCAAATTTTTATGACACATGCCCAAAAAGGTACCAATGAAGGCTTGTTTGCTGATTTATCTGCACTGGGTTACAGCAACCCCACAGGCATAGAATTAACCTCAGATGGACGGGTCCTGATCGCCGTAAGTGACCAAAACACCATCCTTGAATTTAACTTGGAAACTCAGGAGTTTCTTGGTGAATTGGTCAGCGGATTTGGCTTAGATCAACCACATAAAATGATTTTAGTTTCTCAGTTACAAGATCGCTTTCATCAAGATGCTGAAAAAGTCATTCGCCCCAATGCAGGGGGTTGGTTTAATCCAGCCACTTCAGGCCGTGGCTTTAATGTTGGTATCTTTGGAAATCGCCTACAAATGCTATGGTTCACCTATGATGAACAAGATATTCCTATTTGGTATTCATCATCTGGTTTATTGACAGGTCTTTCGTATCAAGGCGACTTACTTAAAACTAAGCTCAACAGCGAAGGTGAGGTTTCTTTCCAAATCATCGGACAATTGGAACTTGACTTTATCAACGAACGTGAAGCCACAGTCAACTGGCAAATGGGTGACGCCAGTGGTGATGAAAGCATTATGTGGATACAATCCAGTGGAGAACCTGAAACCGTCGATTACACTGGTTTATGGAGCCGTCCTGACACACCTGGTTGGGGTTTGGCTGTCAACACCAATGGCGACATCAGTTTTTCCATTCTTTTTATTTATGACGAAGAGGGCGAACCTCGTTGGTCTATCAGTGATTTACACACCGGTACTGCGCCATTGGTGTTTAATATGAGTACAGTTTTCGGTGAAGGTTTATGTCCTACTTGTAACGGCCCCATCAGCACCACAAGCGTTCCCTCCGGGACCACAATTTTAAATTTATCTAATGAGTCTAGTTGGAGCAGTGCCATTAATTGGGCCGACCCCATTCCCGGCACATGGCAGTTAGATGAAACTGAAATAGTCAGAATTTCCAGTGAACCCACTCGGCCCAGATGAACCATCTGAATTGAATCGCAAAGGTTAATTTAAGAAATAAACTACATATAAAATTAAGAACCCATATCCTGCCTTGATGACTTATCAACAAGGCAGGATATAGATGTAGATGTATATCTATTCCTTAATACCTGCCAGTTTAAACAAAAACATATAAT
>CALLLZ010000436.1 GCA_938008005.1 uncultured Marinicella sp.
ACCCATTAAAGCTTATATCAGTAGTATAAGAAGTCGCTACCAAAGAGGGCCAAGCCCATTCTTTTATTTCATGTTTCAACCTGAAGTTATGGCATCAGCACCACAAATACAATTTGCTACCGCACAAGTAAAAGCAGCTGATATTCCACAATTACAAACCACTGTAGCTAAACAATTCCCTGGCATCACGACGTTAAATGGTGCAAGTATTGCAAAACAATTGAAAGGGTTTGTAGACCAGTTAACTCAATTGGTACAAATTTTTACTGGTTTAAGTATTTTAGCAGGTATCATGATTCTCATTACATCCTTGGTTTCAACCTCTCAAGATCGATTACAGGAAAGTGCATACTTTCGATTGATGGGCATGTTAACCAAAGACCTGTATGCCATTAATGTGGTCGAACTGTTGATGTTAGGTTTATTGGCATTTATGGCTGGTGGCTTCCTTGGCTTTGCTGTTTCATATGCCATCACCACTTATTGGTTTGCACTACCATTTGTCTTTCCTTGGCAGGTAAGCTTGTGGTCACTATTGATTTTGATGACTACCCTGTTGCTGGTAAGTTTTGCTTATGGAAGATTGGTGATTAAATCAAACGTAATGAATTTAGTGCGCCAAATGATATGAACAAAATTGACCATTATGTGACAATATTTAACAATCGCAGCAATCTATGTAAAATTTCAGGTGTTAAACACTTCTTTTTTATCGATTTAAGTCAATAAAACCATTAATTTACATTGATTATAGTAGTTACACAAAATTCAGTGGCAAAATAATAATAGTGGGTCATTCTGATGACTATGTGTGCAGACATCTGAGAAATTACCTAATTAACAGTAGAGCACTGTAAATAGTTAATAAGTAAATATTTTAAAACTTGAGATGAATGTCAAGTTGATAAAGATTTGAGCACATAGTGGATGAATAAAAATATTAACAAAGCTGATGACTTTTGTGATCAGAACAAAACAACTGATAACGTGGTTGATATAAAAGAAAAGTCAGAACTAAAGAAAATGTCAACATTCAATAGGCATTTACATCAGACTCACCGTATTTTTGTGCAATCATTAAATCCTCGTATAGCTCATTTTTTTGAGGGCTTGAATGATTTCTTTTTCGATATGGCCGAACAGGCAGATAACAATATAAAACAAAATCAATATTTCGCAGCCATAGGAGAAACAAGAAAATACAAAGACGCATTGACTCAACAATTCGCTAAAAATGTAAACATCATCTTTCAAAAATTTAAAAACCAGGATTACGTCTATTTCATAGAAAATAAACAACAAACTGAAGAAACTGTTAAAACCATGACCCTGATTAAAGATGATGACTTAGATCAAAATCTTGCCATCAATAATGTGGTCGCAAAAATCAGCCAAGTTCACCTCAAAGAATTATATTTACTTAACCAGCGCTTTACTGAGCTGGCCAAAATAGATGAATTAACCGAACAACAAAACCCCATAGGTCCTGATGCCATTGTCAACGCATTTGCATTATCATTGAAGCTGCTCAAATCTGAGTCCAGCATTAAACTGATGATCATCAAGTTATTCGAAAAAAACATGGTAGAAAGCTTAGCGCCTGCTTATCGAATGATTAATAAGTATTTTCAAAAACAAGGCGTATTACCCAACTTAAAGTTCTCTGCTAAGCCAAAAACTGATCATGCAATCAATAATTCAATCAACTATTTGGCACAAAAACTATCTGGCGAAGATGATAACTACAAAAAAATTGCCGAAATACTTAACCATGATCATGAGCAAACCCCACAAAGTCATTATTCAGCTGAGAATATTGTTCAGTTTTCACAATTAACTGATGCCTTAGACCAGATTAAGACAGAGCTTCTGACTGATAAAGAATTGATTGCTAAAGACAACATCAGTCCTTTGGAACTCAAAGATGAATTAATTCGTAAACTTAAATCACTGAAAGCCATGACGGCTAATCAACAATTAAATCAAGCCGATGAAAACACCATAGATTTAATTGGTGAGTTGTTTCAGTTTTTAGTGGATGATCGCAATCTACCAGAAACCATTCAATTGGTACTGTCCAAGTTACAACTGCCTTATTTACAAATTGCCTTAAAGGACCCTTCATTTTTCTCTGACAAACAGAACAATGCCAGGCAATTACTCAACATCATTGCTGAAAGTGCTGTTGGTTGGTCGCCCCAAACTGATGATAAGTCACTGTTCCTTAACAAAGTCAAAGAAATTGTTGAATTTATTTTGCAGAACCATGAAAAAAACATCAACTTTGAAAAATTGATTGTCAAATTCATTCAACTTGATCAAAAAATAAAAAAACGTGCAGGTATCTTAGAAAAAAGAACATCATCTAAAATTTCAGGTCGAGAACGTTTGAATGTAGCCAAAAACAATACGGCTGATTTTCTAAGAAAAAAATTAAAAGGACAAAAAATACCTGCTCTTGTCCGCGAATTACTATTAAAGCCATGGGCAAATGTACTGATTCTCTCTGAACTGAGAGAGCAAGAATCCCCAGGGCTGTTAAAAAGAAACCAGCATTTTGTAATCAACTTAATAAAAGCAGCTTCCCCTAACAATAACCTTAAATGCTCAAAGTCAGTGATTAAAGCGCTTTGCATAGAATTGAATCATGGCCTTAAATTAGTCGCTTTTGACACCCAGAATTTAAACAAAAAAACCAAGCAATTACATAAATGCTTAGCAAAAATCAATGGCTTAAAAACTGCAAAAAAACCAGTTGAATTCATTGATCCCAACAAAATTCTTGAACTCTCAAAAGAGTTTAATCAAGAATCAAGCGTTGGTGCTTTGATAGAAAACCCAGATTTAAGTTTAGAGTCACCTAAAAACATTCCAGTCATTGATGATGACTTCAACCAACAGGCTATGATGATTAAATTGGGTGAATGGATAGAAATCAATACCAAAAACCAGTCTCAACAAGTGAAACTATCATGGAAAAGCCCCATCAGTGGCAAACTACTTTTCGTCAACGCCAAAGGCGCTAAAGTCATAGACCTATTCCCTAATGAACTGGCAGAAAAACTCAGAAATAAAGAGTTCTTTACCATGCAACAGGTACCTTTAATTGATCGAGCCATGTCAAGTATTGCCCAAAAAATGAAAAAGAAAAAATCATCTACCAGCTAATAAGTAGATATCACAAGGTTTTCATAGACTCAACACAGTTCTCAAAGTGAGATATTTAAAAGCATGACACTTGGAGTTATGGTGTAATTTACCACTTAGAAATGGAACTGCGCTTAAAAATAGCTTCTATGACTCAATGCGCATTTTTGACTTTGTTCGTATTGATGAACCGCATGATGGTAATCGCCAACATAATAACCAAAAAAGGAATGCAGGTATATAAAATGCCTTGCCATTGGTAGTTAAACAACACCCAACCTGCCATCAGGGAAGAAAAACCCTGAAAAGTAGAAACGCTGAAATCATTGATGCCTTGTACTTTATGTCGTTCATGACTCCGGTAGCTCAACGGCAATAAAGTAGTCCCTGCATAAAACAAGAAGTTCCAACCAATACCCAACAAGATCAATGCCCACCAGTAATGCAGTAATTCATGACCTTGACTGGCAATAATCACAACACCAACAAACATCAAGGTTCCTACCAACAAAAAATACTTTGTTTTAATTCTGGAACCCAACCAAATAGTCAATAGAGATGGTAGATACATCGCGGCCACATGAGATTGGATCACCCACTTGGTATGTTCTAAAGAATGATTATGCAACTGATGCATACTTAAAGGTGTAGCGGTCATCACAAAACTCATTAAACCATAACCCAAAGCAGCTGCGAGAATAGCCACAATAAATACTGGCTGCTTGATAATTTCTGTTAGAGCTCTGGTTGGCTCAGCTTCATTCATCACTTGTTCCGGCAATACTTTAAATCGGGACACAATAATTATAGCCACAGTTGCGAGCAGCATAATGCCAAAAAAAGTACCCGCATAGGCTTGGTTTGAAGCCTCTTGAGGTGATGCACCATCAAAAAGGAACCAATCTTTACTCACAAAGGCCAACTCAGGGCCAATCAAAGCAGCAAAAACACCCGTTAACATCAATAACGAAACCGCTTTAGGAATGTCCTTAGGATCCGACAAGGATTCTATTGCAGCAAACCTCAGTTGTTGGGCAAAGGCAGCACTGAAGCCTAACACAAAAGCTGCCACCACAAATAAATAAAACCAACTCCACTTAACGGCCAAAAAACCCAGTAAACCACCTATTAAAGCAGACGAAAAGCCCAACATTGTGGCATTTCGCCTGCCATATTTTTTTGCCAGAAGAGCCGCTGGAATAGTCGCTGCAGCTGCTCCTGCAATCATAAAAGTCAAAGGTAGAGTCACCCATGCAGGGTTGGGGGCCATTTTATTGGCTATGATGCCGCCAATAAATATCATCATAGGGGCTGCTGCAGAGATCAAAGGTTGTGCTAAAAACAACAAACTGATGTTTTTATGCAACCCAGAAAACCGTAAGATCAACCAAGACAAACTGACCAAAGCAACAAAAATGAGAATTAAATTCAACATGATGTCGGCAGTCTAACAGTCAGCTACGAGCAATACCAGAAATTAAATCTCATCCAAATTTCAGGACTAGAGAATTAATACAATAATATAAAAAATAAGTATCAAAATCACATCATATTGTACTAATCTAGCTAAAATAGCAGTTATAGAAAACAACGGACCAAGAATCAAGTGAAATACAAAAACACCACCAACTACCAACATGGCGATGATTTAAAAATTGGCGTGCTGATGGTTAACTTAGGCACACCTGATGCACCCACAAAAAAAGCCCTCAAAGTTTACCTGAAAGAATTCCTGTCTGACCCAAGGGTTGTAGAGCCACCCTTCCCTCGTTGGATCTGGTGGTTAATCCTCAATGGCATCATCTTAAATGTCCGACCAAAAAAATCGGCACAAGCCTATGCAAGCATCTGGGATGAAGTGGGCACAGGATCACCACTAATGGCAATCAGCAAGGCACAACACCAAGCTATAAGCGATGATTTACAACAAAAGAACATCAAAGTAGTGACTGAATTAGCCATGCGCTATGGCAACCCTTCCATAAAATCTGGATTAGAAAAGCTCAAAACTCAAAACGTTGATCGCTTATTGGTCTTGCCGTTGTACCCACAATACTCAGCTGCAACAACAGCATCCATATTTGACGAAGTAACAGACCAATTACAAACTTGGCGCTTGATTCCTGAGGTAAGATTTATCAATCATTACCATGACCACGATGGCTATATTGATGCGTTAGCACGCAGTGTTAAAAACCATTGGCAAACTCATGGTCAAGCAGATCAACTGTTGATGTCATTTCATGGTGTACCTAAACGCTATTTAATCAATGGTGATCCATACCATTGTGAATGTCATAAAACCGCCCGTTTACTGGCTGAAAAACTGGGCTTAAGTAAAGATCAATACCGTGTGACTTTTCAATCTATTTTTGGCCGCGAAGAATGGCTCAAACCATATACCATGGATACATTGAAGACTTTACCTTCTGAGGGCCATAAACATGTACAAATTATCTGCCCGGGATTTGCTGCTGACTGTCTAGAAACCTTAGAGGAAATAGCCGTTGAAAACAAAGGTTATTTTATCGATGCTGGCGGGGAAGAATTCAGTTATATCCCAGCACTAAACACCGAGCCTGATCACATTAACTTCCTAACCAACTTAATAACCAAACATTGCCAAACATGGTTAGATGAAGGTGAAAGAGACCATCAAAAAACCGCTACAGCTTTCTCTGGTCACTGATGAAACACCAACTCATTCATAAGTCATTAGGTTTTAATGTTTTTTTGAAGGCTTATAAACGTCTTTGCATAACAACATCTCAACGACCCTAAAAGATGCACCTTCATAAAAACCATTTTCTGACACAAATGACTTGGGGTTTTTAAACGTACCAAACAAAATGTCGAAAAGTGGCAAATCAGAGTAATTATACGCATGCACGCCTCTTTCGTGATGAACACTGTGACTTTCTGGCCTTTGGACTATATAACCTAGCCACTGGGGTGTTTTTATATTGGTATGTTGGAAAACCGCAAGAAAAGTAGTGATGAATAAAAAATGACTGACGGTTTCAGGAGACAAGCCTACAATCAACACCAAGCTTAAACTACCTACCATGGTAAACCCAATCATGTCCAAAGGACTGAAGTAATAAGCACCATATGCATCAATTCGCTCTGCACTGTGATGTAATTGATGAAACCCTAACCACAACCACTTGTTATTATGCATGGAACGATGCCAAATATATATTAATAACTCAAAGACCAGTACGCCTACAATCAAAGCAACAAAAGTATTTACACCTGTCATATCAATTAATTGATAATCAATTAAATACTGATCCCATATTAAAGGCAGATAACTGGCCAAATAAAAGTAAACCACAAAACCAATTAAGGTTTTAATTTTCCAACCTTTCACTCGACTTAACTTACGGCCTTGAAAGAAGGTTTCCAGGAGGGTTAAAAAAAAGAAAATTCCTATGATACCTAAGGAAACTGGGTCTATCAAAACTTCTAATGGCGTTGGCATATTCTCTACCTTTTCTTATTAAACTTATCGCTAATGATATAAACTGTTGTAATGAGAAACATGAAGATTATGTATAGATTCAATAATTTTTGAATCAGCCCAAATTAAAACCTGCTTAAACACATCTAAAATCACAGTTTCAGGATGTATAAGAACATGAAAAATGATCTATAAATTCAATAAAATAACGGTAGATACAGAAAAATTTATTGTATCCTCAAACGGAAGCGATAAACCTGTTGAACCTCAGGTCTTTAATTTAATCGTTTTTTTAATTAAGAACTCGAATCGAATTGTCAGCCGTGAAGAACTACTCAACCATGTTTGGAAAGGAAGGATCGTTTCTGACACTTCCATTAACAACAACATCAAATCCGCTCGCAAAGTTCTTGGAGATGACGGTCATAAACAACAGGTCATTAAGACCATTCATTCCAGAGGTTACCAATTTGTTGCTGATCTCACTACTGTTGACGACACCCTAAAAAAAATGAGTGGCACAAATAAACCATCTACCAAAACAACAACCCCTCTCATTACGCTGTTAATTTTGGTTTTGATCGCAGTTACTGTTTATTTTAAACAACAACCCAAGTTACAAAAACAACCAACCATTCACAGCATTGCAGTGCTGCCTTTTTTCAACAATAACAATGATGCAGATACTGATTACTATGGCTTTGCAATTGCAGATCAAGTTATTGGCGCTTTGAACTACTTAAAAAACATCACCGTGCGTCCATCCAGTTCGATTCGAGCGTATGCATCAATTGAATACAACCCAGTTGAGATCGGTAAGGAGTTGGGGGTTGATTTTATTTTAACTGGCCATTACAGCATCAATGATAAAAACACTGAAAACACCATTGGTAATAACAACGAAATTCGTTTAAATACTGAACTCGTGGAGATTAAAACCAACCAAATAGTCTGGCGAGGAAAACCTATATTAACCAACTACAACAACACCTTTAAATTACAAGACATGGTAGCAAGACAAGTGGTTGAAGGCTTGAAAATAGAGTTTGCAACCGAAAAACTCAACAGCATCCAACAAAACATTCCTCAAAACCCTTTGGCATATGAGTATTACCTCAGAAGCATCGCTTATCCATACAATACAGAAGGGCATCGATTGGCCATTGCCATGATAAAACAAGCCATCTCTCTGGATGACCAATACGCACCGTCATACATTCAGTTGGGTAACCGCATTCGCCGCTTGGCCCAATTTGGACTGGTTCAAACAGATCCATTACCAGATACTGAACAATATTACTTAAAGGCCTTATCTTTAAACCCCGAGTTATTAGAAGCCATGGCCCATTTATCAATGCTTTATACCGAGACCAATCGCATTGATGAAGCCATTAAACTGGCACAGTCCATGCACAAACTGAACCCCAACAATGCAAATACCCATTTCACCTTGGGTTATATTTACCGCTATGCTGGACTAATGGATGAAGCCATCATGGAAATGGAAAAAGCCGTTTCGCTGGATTCTAAAAACATTAAATTTAGATCTTTAATTGGTTCATATTCGGCCATCGGCCAATACCAAAAAGCATTTGATATGACAAAGAATTATACACCCAGTCCTTTTACTTATGGATGGCAAGCCTTGATGTCAAATCGATTGGGCAACAGTGAAAAAGCACTCGAACTATATGATTACTTGATCGAAAATTACCCCAACAGCCTTTGG
Source organism: uncultured Marinicella sp. (assembly GCA_938008005.1). GTDB lineage: Bacteria > Pseudomonadota > Gammaproteobacteria > Xanthomonadales > Marinicellaceae > Marinicella. The sequence goes on from CALLLZ010000436.1 coordinate 8,340, forward strand.
GCGAATGTCGCCATCATTCATAAATCAGCCATCCTCGGCGAAATTGAAACTGGTTTAAAAGCCGTTGATTTATTGGTAGATACCAAAGTTCGTGATGGCGAAACCATCTATTACACCGCTGCTTACTATGGGCTTTTAGGTGACAAGAAACGCTGTCTTGAATTACTTAGAAAAGCAGTTGACTCAGGTTATTTCAATCACATAAACATAGCGACAAATGATTACATTGAGGCCTTTAAATCAGATCCAGAATTTAAATTAATTTTAGAGGAGGCTAAACGCAAACACATGATATTTCGAAATTCAATTTTCCCTGAAAGTTGACCTATGGAATATAATTATAATTTGTTTTTGTAATGAATCTCTGTGCAGTCAATCTACTGTATAACCTTTAAATCATTTATTATACATTCAATGAAAGCCTCCTTACCTCGAATACTTGGATTTGTATTACTTAACTCGCTTTGCACTGGCTACAGCTCGACCAACGAAAACAGCTCAGAACCTGCTGTTGGCACCATCAAC
>CALLLZ010000437.1 GCA_938008005.1 uncultured Marinicella sp.
GAGTTGTTTGGGAGAAACCAGCAGCGGTCAGGTAGTTAATATCAATGCGGATGTGGCCATGCGTGAATTGGTGTGGCAAATCAATCCACATAAAATTTTGTTTGTTACCCCAACTGGGGGCGTTTTAGATGACAACAATAAAATCATCTCAGCCATTCAGTTGAATAATGATTTTGCCTTTATGGATCAACAAGATTGGTTGCACTCTGGAATGAAGTTGAAATTGAAACAAATCAAAGAGATGCTGACCCCCATGGATTTGAGTCATTCAGTGTCGATTACATCCAGTAAAAACTTGGCACGAGAACTATTCACCCATAAAGGAGCAGGTACTTTCATCAATATGGGTGAGCAAATTTCAGAAAGTAAGGAATTAACCACTTTATTAGAAAAACAATTGATAGAAGTGTTTCAGAATGCGTTTGGTAGAACCTTCAATGAGGGTTTTTTATCGCAACTAAAGGTGATAAATATTTATATGGCCGAATCGGGCAGAGCTGCTGCTATGGTGACAGAAGGTTTTAGGGGACATGCTTATCTACATAAATTTGCGGTCACAAAAGCAGCGCAAGGGGAAGGTTTGGCTGCCAGTTTATGGCAACAAATCAAAACCAAACACCCACAGTTGTATTGGCGATCCCGAGTCAATAATGAAATCAATGCCTGGTATTTTAAACAAGCAGATGCGTCAGTAAAGTCAGCTGATGGCCAATGGGTGGGTTTTTCATGTGGTTTATTCCCAGCTGAATCCCTGAGTTGCTTACAGCATGCTTTCGTGACCGATTCAGGGTGGCAACAACCTATTGAAAACTTTGAAAGTACGGAAGCTGCGGAGGCCAAACATGCCTGATTTAATTAAAGCCGCTATTTTAGGTGCCAGAGGCTATGTGGGGGTGGAGTTAATTCAATTGTTAGATCAACATCATCAAGTGGATCTGGCAGCCGTTTTCTCTCGTTCATATGCGGGGCTAAAAGTAAAAGATAAGGTGAATGGTTTCTCAGATTCTAATTTGCAATATCAGGCCGGTGATTTCAATGCCTTAAAAACCATGTCATTGGATGTGTTGTTTTTGGCCTTGCCTGATGGTATCGCGAAAGAACATGACCCCTTATGGCAAGTGATGTCGGAAGACACCATTATTATCGATCTCAGTGCAGACCATCGATTTAACGATGATTGGGTGTATGGGCAACCAGAAACTTATGCCACAGATCTTAAGCTAGCAAAGTTGATTGCTAACCCGGGTTGTTATGCCACCGGCATGCAAATGGGTTTGCGTCCTTTGCTGCCTTATTTGCAGAATGACGCGTATGAAACACCAACGGCTTTTGGAGTTTCTGGCTACAGCGGAGCCGGTACTTCCCCGTCTGATAAAAATAACACCGAGCGATTGGCTGATAATGTCTTGGCATACAAGCCCACGGGTCATACCCATGAAAAAGAAGTCAGTCATGTGCTTGGCCGTACCATTCGTTTTATGCCCCATGTGGCAGCCCATTTCAGAGGCATCCACCTGACCTTATCTGGGAAGTTGAATCTGAATTTGACTGCGCAAGAACTGTTTGCATTGTTCAAGAACTTTTACGTTGATATGCCTTTAATAAAGGTGCAAAAAAAACCTTCCGAAATTCAACAAATAACACAGAAGCACCCACTCATCATTGGTGGCTTTGCCTGTTCTGAAACTGAGCCTGGTCATTTTGTGCTGAATGTTTGTTTAGATAATTTGATGAAAGGGGCTGCCACTCAAGCTGTGCAAAACATGAATTTAGCTTGTGCCGCCAGTCACAACACACAACCATTAGAGGGCTTGAATAATGAATAAAGAAATTATGAACAATAAACACAAAGATAATAAACAATCGGTTTTGTGGTCTAGCGATCATCAGGCTATGGACGATGCAGTGATGAAATATATGGCCGGTGATGATATTGAATTGGATCAGGCTTTGTTTTTGTATGACATTCAAGGCACTGGTGCTCATTTGGTGGGCCTGGCTGAAATTGACATCATCACTGATCAAGAGTTGGCTCAACTTTCAGCCGCTTTGAAGGATTTGAAGAAAGCTTATATTGAGCAAAAATTCGAGCTGGATCAAGGGTTTGAAGATGGGCATTCAGCCATCGAATTTTACCTCACTGAACATTTGGGCGACTTGGGTAGAAAAGCCCACACAGGTCGGTCACGAAATGATCAGGTCCTGACCTGTTTGCGCTTGTTTATGAAGGACCAATTGGGTTTGCTGAAAACCGAAGTGGTTGCGGTTATTGAAGTCTTATTACCAATGGTCCAGCAGCATCAAAACACCTTGATGCCTGGGTATACTCATTTACAAAGGGCGATGCCAACTACCGTCGCGGTTTGGTTGCTGGGTTTTGCTGAAAGTTTGTTGGATGATTTACAGCATTTGAACCACATGGTTAAATTGTTAGATTCATCACCATTGGGAACAGCCGCTGGATTTGGTGTGCCTTTACCGCTGGCCAGAGAGAAATGCGCTGAAAGGATGGGGTTTTCAAGGGTACAAATCAATCCAGCCAGTGCACAAAATTCACGGGGTAAGTATGAACTGATGACATTACATACCTTGTCGTATTTGATGTCAGATGTGCGAAGGTTTTCCTGGGATCTGAGTTTGTTTATGACCAGTGAATTTGATTTTATAAAACTGGCTTCTACACACACCACTGGTTCATCCATCATGCCGAATAAAAACAATCCTGATGTGGTTGAATTGATGCGTGCTGGTTTGTCAGTGGTTGAAGGCGCTATTCAACAAATCCAATCATTACTGTCGATACCCAGCGGTTACCAACGGGATTTGCAGCTAAGTAAAGAGCCTTTGCTCAAAGGCATGGAAATGACTCGCAAAACTTTTGCATTATTACCAGGTTTGCTTCAGGCTTTGCATTTCAATACTGAAAAAATGAAATCAGCGATTACCTCTGAAATGATGGCCACCGATCAAGCTTTACAAAAAGTGAAGCAAGGACAGTCATTCCGTGAAGCTTATTTGGATTCAAAGCAAGATGAGGATTTAATTATCAGTGCAGAACAATCTATAGCTGATCGAGTTTCATTGGGTGGCGCCGCGAATTTGGGTTTGGACATGTTGAAAGAGCGATTGGCGGCCTTAATCTAAAAAGAACTGTGTCATCCTGAGTGGAGCCACAGCGGAATCGAAGGATCTCATGAATGTGAGTAGACCTCGAATAATTGTCATCCTCGGGTCTGCCCCGGGGATCCATTCTAAATAAGAATGTAAGATATCATCATTACATTTTTATTATCCATATTAAATTTTTATCCGGTAACTACAGTCCTATTTGAAACTTAATTTTAGCATGAGCGTTAAATAGATTTTCAAAATGGACCTCCGGGTCTAAACCGATTTGGTCAGATTAGTCTCAGATTTGAAGTTTTTCATTTGGAAAAAGGTTAATCCAACAATAAGTTCGCCTGAGGATGACGGTGTCGTGAGTTTATATGCACTAAGAACCCGTAGTCATGGATTCAAGCGACTACCGTCCTAACCTCAATCCTATTATGCAGCGTCCGGTGCACAGGGCATTTATCAGCGATGACCAGTAGCTTATCAATTTGTTCATTGGTTAAATCACCGATAAATTCAATACTGCGATG
>CALLLZ010000438.1 GCA_938008005.1 uncultured Marinicella sp.
CAACTCATCTCTGACCAGTCAGAATGACACTCACTTTTTTAATAACATATAAGAAAACCGATGCTTAATCACAATAACTCTGTTTGGGCACCAATAGAATTGAAATAAAAATAACTGCACCAACTACTCTCAACTTCGATCTATTGATTTATTTTTTCTTTTTCACCGATCGCTCTGGTGCAATATCAAAAGGCATGTTGCGGAATAATTTCCTAACCATAAAATTAACCACTGGCACCCGATGCCTGGCCCATATAAATTCCTCAACTGGTTCAGCACCTAAATTGGCCTTAGGTTCTAGGGCTGTTCGACCAAATAACACTTTTTCGCATGACCAATTAATCGCAACATCTATAACTAATTGCAACAACCTAAAATAAATCGGTAGTTTTTTATTCACGTTGTAATCCAACCCGACATAATAAGCAACCGCATCTTTTCCATCTTTAATGACGGAGACAAAGCCAACCAAATCTTCAGCTGATGAGATTCCATAACAAGAGAAAGTATCCCCCAGACTTTCCTGTAAAGCCAAGAAATACCCTTTCGGCAGTGTTGCCAATCGTGTTGCAGACTTTGCTTCAACCTGCAAATACAATTCATGTACTTTGGCATCACTACCTTCATCAAGTGATAACTTTTCACAATTCAAACCAGCTAGGTCTATTGTCTTAATGATTTTTTTAATACGCCCTCGATATTTTGTGGTCAATAAGGTCAAATAATCATCAAATGATTTTAGCTCGCTACCCAACTCTAGCACCATGTCTGGATCCGTTTGAATACGTCTATAAGAATAACGTTCCAACACTTCAGAAGGTTCTAACAAAGGTCTTTTGATGTCTTTAATCATGACAAAATCAATTTTCCCTGAAAGCTTTTCAGCTCGCCTGATTTTATATAGTATTTCAGCAGTAATACGCCATGCTGTTTGTTGATCAAAGTTCAAAGCAAAACCAATGCCATGCAAACCACTGGATACCAGATTGCCACAAACCAGCACTCGTTCTTCATAACTTTTCTTTATTTTTTTTGATAGTTCCCCTGACTCTTGGGTTAGTTTATCACCGCTTATCTGGGCAATTTGACAGGCTATGATAACCATAGGTTGGTTTTTTTGATCATAAGCCACTGCATACCTTTGTTCTGTGTTTTCAGGAGAACAAGACTCAATCGCCTGTAAATAATTACGAGTCAAAAACACAGAATTATGTTTGGCCACATCATCCCAATCGTTGCCATTAATGAAAGCTATACTGTCAGCAATCACAAATCGATATCCAGTTTCACTGTGCCTTTCATGATGTCTATGTAGTTTATCCTTTACTTGATTTATTATTTTCATATTTATCATTCCATTATTTTCGGCAAACAAAATAGTAAACTATTTGACAGAAAAAGTACACTTCACTCATATTCGGTCAAGAACTGATCTTACAGTAACGAAGTTGTTATCTGAAAAAGCCAGCATATGTTCAATAAAGACATATGCTGGCTTTAAGTTTAAAGTCTCGTAAAAGTAAAAAATATCGCAAAAATAATCAGTTAATATCTATACCTCTGATCAATCAGAAATACCACGCTCTTTAATAAAGGGAAAATTAAATCGGCTGCACCCCTGCCCCATAATCAAATACCACAGCCAATACCAAAACCAACGCTGCAGCACCCATTAACTTTAAGACCAATGGCAGACAAAACTTGAACCAGGCATTGTAGGGAACACCTGCCATTCCAATGATTCCCATCAAAACAGCATTGGTTGGAATGATCATATTCGAAAACCCGTCACCAAACTGATACGCCAAAACTGAAATCTGGCGATTGACCCCTATAATGTCTCCAACAGGTGCCATTAAGGGCATGGTAACGTAGGCTTGTCCGCTGCCTGAAGGGATAAACAGATTCAATAAGGACTGCATGATGAACATACCAACAGCAGCCAACTCCGCCCCCAAGTAAGAAAGTGGTAATGACATGGCATGGACCAATGTATGAAGTATTTGACCATCTTCCATAATCAAAGCGATACCTCGTGCAACACCAATCAAAATAGCAGTTGTTGCCAACTCTTGGACCCCTTCTATAAATTTATTAGCAGCGATGTCCGCACTCAACTTACCCACAATAGCAGAAAAGACACCCCAAATGATAAACATGGCCCCTAACTCATATAAATACCAACCTTTCTCAGATATACCCCAGACAGAAGTACAAACAGTAGCTACTAAACCAAATAAAATAAGCTTATGCCTGGTGTTAAGTGTTGGATATTCATGTTGCTCTTGCCCCCCAAGTGGACAAGCCAAACCTTTAACATAAGATTTTGATGGGTCAGCTTGCACCATTTTCGCGTATTTCCATACATGATGAAAACCAATCAACACAAAAGGCAAAAATATAGTCAAACGAAGCCATAAACCAGAATATAAAGGTACATCAGCAATTTGCTGGGCCACCATCACAGTAAAAGGGCTGAAGGCCGATACCCCATAACCGATACAATAACCAGTGACCACCATACCCACCGCTGTCATGGCATCCAGCTTCATGGCTTTACACAACCCAACCAAAATAAGCACAAATGGTATGTATTCACCAGCAGTTCCAATCGCACCTGACGCCATAGCAAACACAAAGATAACCATAAATATCAGCATGTAGGGTTTATCCCCAAAACGTTCAAGCAGACGACCAATTAAGGCATCAATGGTACCGGTCGCTCTGGCAATCGCCAACACACCACCAATAATAAAAACAAAAAAGATGATGTCTTGAGCAGCAGCCAAGGCCCTGGGAATGGCGATTAAAAAGTCGAATAGTGAAAGGCGTTTCTGTGTTTCAGACACTTCATAAGTTCCTGCCACAACAGCCTCACGCCCGTTATCCAAGGTAACGGTTTCAAAGAAACCCTGTGGCACCAACCAAGTTGCTAAATAGGCAATTAACATCATGCCTAACAGCAAAACAAGGGTATGAGGAACTTTAAATGCTTTTTTCATGTTTTATACTCACCAATG